>JAHENN010000265.1 GCA_018609665.1 Haloarculaceae archaeon
ACCGAGACGGCCGCCCCGCGGTCCTTGAACGTGCCCGTCGGGTTCCGGCCCTCGTCCTTCAGGAACACGCGGTCGACGCCCATCCGGTCGGCCAGGTCGGGACAGGCGACCAGCGGCGTCCCGCCGGCGCCCATCCGGTCGGCCC
The DNA here is from genome assembly GCA_018609665.1 of Haloarculaceae archaeon. GTDB lineage: Archaea > Halobacteriota > Halobacteria > Halobacteriales > Haloarculaceae > Natronomonas. Next base: position 146 of record JAHENN010000265.1, read on the forward strand.
GCTCGGCGGGAAACGGCAGCACCGCCTCGTAGTCCCACATCGACGCGACGGGGCCGCCCGTCGACAGCGAGACGGCGTCGTAGTCGTAGGTCGGGTCGAGAATCCCGCCGCAGTCGGGACACCGACCGGTCGCCATCGCGTCGAACGTCTCGCCGCAGTCGAAACACCTCAACCCCTCGAACGCCTCGGTCGTCTCCATGCCGACGTCTCGGCACGCCGCCGGGTAACCGTTCCGCCGTGGAGCCGCCCCCGAATATAATCATTTGCCGTCGTGTTACCCGGTGTATAGTGAACCTTAAGGTCCGCGCCGACCATCCACGGGTATGGAGACGCGCAAGGTACAGCGGCTCGGGCCGTCGACGCTGGCGATGACGCTTCCGGCCGAGTGGGCCGGCGAACAGGACGTCGAGAAGGGCGACGAGGTGTCGCTGCGGATGGGGTCGAAGGGGACGCTGACCGTCATGCCGGAGTCCGTCCAGCAGGAGGAAAGCGAGGCGGTCATCCACGCCCAGAACCTCGACGCCGACGCCGTCGAGCGGGCCATCGTCGCACAGTACGTCCTCGGGCGGCGCATCATCCACGTCGAGGTCGAGGAGGGCGGCACCCTCGATTCGGCACAGATCAACGCCGTCTACAACGCCGAGACGCAGCTGATGGGGCTGGGCGTCATCGAGGAGACGCCGGAGCGCATCGCCATCCGGTGTTCGGTCGACCCGGAGGACTTCTCTCTGGACAACCTCCTGGAGCGGCTTGAGTCGACCGGCTCGACGATGCGCAACGAGGCGATCAAGTCGCTGGCCCGCGGCGACCCCGACCTCGCCCAGCGGGCGCTCAACCGCGAGCGGCAGGCCAACAAGATCTTCGTGCTGCTGCTGCGGCTCATCTTCACCGCCTACCAGAACCCCAACCTGGCGCGGGCGGTCGGCCTCGACTCCGGCTTCCCGCTCATCGGCTACCGGTCGGTCGCGAAGAACCTCGAGCTGACGGCGGACAACGCCGAGGACATCGCCGAAATCGTCCTCGAGACGGAGGGCCACACCCTCAACGTCGACGACGGCACGATGCGCCGGGTCCGGGAGCTGACCGACGACGTCAACGCCATCACCGAACTCGGCGTGCAGGCGGCCGTCGAGCGGGACCACGACAAGGCCATCGAGACCCGCGAGCGGTTCACCGCCGTCCGCGACCGGGAGGCCGAGATCCTCGACGACCTCGAGGAGATGCCCAACGAGGACCTCCTCAAGGTGCGGGAGGTGCTGGTCAGCATCGGCCAGACCGCACAGTACGCCGTCCGGATCGCCGAGATCGCGACGAACCTCTCGCTGAACGAGGACAGCGAACACGTCTCCATCGAGTGACGGCGGCCGGCCGCCGGACCCCCGGCGACGGCCGAGTCGGTGCGGCTCAGATCAGCCCGTCGTCGGTCGGCGTGGGCGTCGGCTCCGCCGTCGGCGTCTCGTCGTCCGCCGGATCGTCGACCGGGTCCACTGGCTCCGGCGTGGCGGTCGGCGTCCCGTCGTCGACTGGCCCGTCGACCGGGTCGGCCGGCTCCGGCGTCGGTGTCGGTGTCGGCGTGGGCTCCGGCGTGGCCGTCCCGTCGTCGGCCGGGGTCGGGGTCGTCTCGTCTCGATCCGTCGAGGCGTTCTTGTTGCCGAAGATATCCGTCTCGATGGTCCGCTCGTAGGTGAGCTCGTCCAGCGGCACCCGGACGTCCTGCGGGAGCAGTTCGCCGGAGACCACCGCGTAGAACTCGATGCGGAGGTCGGTCACCTGGTCGTTCCGCAGGTGCGTCACCCACCAGTCGTCGAGGTTGCCGTTGCGGATCAGCGTCTCCGTCCGGATGGTCTCGGTCCCGCCGGGCGGAATCGCCGTCGCCTCCTCCGTCCGGCCCTCGCCGACCGCCACCCCGTTCATCGTGATCTCGTAGCCGAGTTCGGTGACGGTGAACGGCACCGTCTTGGGGTTGTAGACGAGAAACTCCATGTCGATGGGCGTCGTCTCGGCGGTCGCCTCGCCCCACGAGGCGCTCGTCCGGTTGACGTAGAGGATGGGGTTCCGGACGCCCGGCGGCGGGTCGTCGGCCTCGACGGGGCGGGTCTCGTCGGAGTTGAACTGCCCGATGATGTCCGTCTCGACCTCCTGCTCCTGGGTGATGTCGAACTGCCGCTCGCCGAGCAGCGACGTCCGGACCGTCGCGTTGATCGTGACGACCGTCCGCTCGTCGCCGTTGACGTGGGTCACCCACCACGTCGGAATCCGCTCGTTGTCCATCCGGGTGGTGAACTCCAGCGTCGAGTTGCCGGGCTCGACGCCCAGCCCCTCGCGGCCGCCGACGGCCATCGCGACGTCGTTCATCCGGACGGTGTAGTTGATCGTCGTGTTACCGAGCTGTACGCCGACCGGATTGGGGTTGTCGACGACGAGGTCGGTGTCGATGACGGTCGTCTCGTTGTCGACCTCGCCGAACCGGTTGTCGACCGCCTCGACGGCCGGCGTCCCGAGCACACCCAGCGCGACGGCACCGACCAGCGACGCCACGAGCACGCCGACGACCGCGCCGGCGACCTTCAGCCGCCCGGCGGTGACGATTTCGCCGAGTCCGTCCATCGTGGGGGCGGACGCCCGGCCGGGTAAAAATACCCCCGGGTCGAGGCGTCCCCGCCGCGACCGCCGGAATTTATACCCGCCGTCGCGTACCACGGGTCATGAGCACGGCTTCGACGGACAAACGCATCGCCGTCCCGCTGACCTTCGGCCTCGTCGCCCTCTTCGGTGCCGTCGGGATGACCGTCTTCGGCATCACCGGCGACCAGGTGGCCTCGGGCTGGTCGTTCGCCGTCGCGATGGTCGCCGGCGGACTGTCGGTCGCCGCCTACCACGCCTACGGCTGAGGGATGGGGCTTAAGACGCTCGCTCCCTACAATCGGGTATGACCGAACTGAGCGAGGAGGACGAACGCATTCTCTCGTACCTGCGGGACCGGGCGGCGGGAGGCAAGCGGTACTTCCGCTCGAAGGGGATCGCCGAGGCCATTGGCCTGACCGCCAAACAGGTCGGCTCCCGTCTCCCTCGTCTCGACGAGCAGTCCGAAGACGTCGACATCGAGAAGTGGTCCCGCGCCCGGTCGACCACCTGGCGCGTCACGCCCGAGTGACGGCGGCCCCCGCGGGCACCCGCGACGCGGTGTCGGCAACGCGACTCCGCGGCGCTCGCCCGGAACGTCCCGCTCCACGGCGGCGACCCGCGGCGGTCGCCGTGACGCCGCAAGGGCGGTCTTTTTGTCCCCGCCTCCCCTCGACTCGGCAATGACCGTTCGCGTCGAGCGGGTGTTCGAACTGCCCGCCCCGCCGGCGGACGTCTGGGCGTTCATCGCCGACGCCGAGCGCCGCGCCGGGGCGATAAGCGTCGTCGAGGACTTCGAGACCACCGGCGACCGGACCGCCACCTGGCACGTCGAACTGCCCATCCCGCGGATGGACCGCACCATCGCCGTCGAGACCGAGGACGTCGAACTGGACGAACCGCGGTACGTCGAGTTCGTCGGCCGCTCGCGGGCGATGAACGTCCAGGGCGAACACACCCTCGAGGCGACCGACGACGGCACGCGGCTGATCAACCGGTTCATCGTCGACGGGCGGCTGCCGGGCGTGGAGACGTACTTCAAGCGAAAGCTCGACGACGAGCTGGCCAACCTCGAGGCCGACGCCCGGGCGTTTCTCGAGCCGTGAGACTCGCGCTCGCCCAGCAGACGGTCGCGGGCGGCGCCGTCGCGGCCAACGTCGACCGCGCCGTCGCGGCCGTCGAAGACGCGGCCGCCGACGGCGCCGACTGCGTCGCGCTGCCGGAGCTGTTCACCGTCGGCTACTTCGCCTTCGACGACTACGCCGACGCGGCCGAGCCGCTCGGCGGCCCGACCCACCGGCGGCTCCGGGCGGCCGCAGTCGAGCACGGCGTCGCCGTCCTCGCGGGGACGATGGTCGAGGACCTGGCGGCGTCGGCGGCCGCCGGCGCGTCCGTCCCGGCGCCGGAGGGGCTGGCGAACACCGCGGTCCTCTACGACGCCGACGGCGACCGGCGGCTGGTCTACCGGAAACGCCACCTCTTCGGCTACGACTCCGCGGAGGCCGGGCTGCTCGTTCCCGGCGAGCGCCTCCCCACGACGGACCTCGGCGGCCACACCGTCGGCGTGACGACCTGCTACGACCTCCGGTTTCCGGAGCTGTACCGCCGGCTCGTCGACGACGGGGCGACGCTGCTGCTGGTGCCGAGCGCCTGGCCGTACCCCCGCGTCGAACACTGGAAGCTGCTGCCGCGGGCCCGCGCCGTCGAGAACCTGCTGTACGTCGGCGCGGTCAACGGCGCGGCGGCCGCCGACGCCGACACGGAGCTGGTCGGCCGCTCGACCGTCTACGACCCCTGGGGGACGCCCGTGGCGACCACCGGCGAGGAGCCGGCGGTCGTGACCGCCGACGCCGACCCCGGCCGCGTCGAGACGGTCCGGGCGGAGTTCCCCGCCCTCGACGACCGCCGGTAGCCTCCCCGGACAGCAGGGTTTATAAGTGGTGGCGACGTACGTCCGGTTGCCTGACCGACGCTTTTCTCGTCGAGATGGCAAAACAAACGGCCCGCCGCGAGCGCCCGACCACCTGCGCCGGAGACGCCCGGCATCCGGCGCCTCTCATCCCGCCTCGCCTTGCGTTTCGACTCGATTCCTCGCCTCCTGATCAGTCCTCGGTCGTGATGTCAGCCGACAGCCCCTGCGCCAGCTCGATCTCCGGGGCGTTGTTCAGCGTCCAGGCGGTCCGCTCGGTGACGGCCTCGATGACGCCGCGGGCCGACGGCGCCCCGTTGCCGGACTTCTTGACGCCGCCGAACGGCAGCTGGACCTCCGCGCCGATGCACGGCAGGTTGCCGTAGGCCAGCCCGACCTCCGCGCGGTCGCGGTAGCGGTTGATCTGCCGGTAGTCCTCGCTGATGACCGCGCCGGCCAGCCCGTAGTCGACGCTGTTGTGGATCTCGAGGGCGCGGTCGATGTCGCCGTCGTACTCGACGAGCGCGACGTGGGGGCCGAACACCTCCTCCCGCAGGCACCGGAGGTCGGGCTCGTAGTCGATCTCGTAGACGAACGGCCCGACCCAGTGGCCCTCGGCGTGGCCGTCGGGGATTTCCTCGTCGCCGAGTTCGGCGCGGTCGACGAGCACCTCGGCGCCCTCCTTCCGGGCGAGGTCGTTGTACCGGTGGAACTTCTCGACCTGATCGGCGTCGACGACCGGCCCCATGAACGTCTCCGGGTCGAGCGGGTCGCCGACGGCCACCGACTCCGCGAGGTCGACGAACCGGCGCTTGAACTCGTCGTAGACGTCGGAATGGACGATGAGCCGCTCGCTGGAGACGCAGCGCTGGCCCGTCGTCTTGAACGACGACATCACCGCCGAGTGGACGGCGGTGTCGAGGTCGGCCTCGTCGGTGACGACGACCGCGTTCTTTCCGCCCATCTCGCAGGAGGCGTTCTTCGCGGGGTCGGCAGCGACCTGCCGGGCAATCTCGTGGCCGACCTCGGCGCTGCCGGTGAAGAGGACGGTGTCGACGTCGCCGTCGACGATGTCGGCGCCGGCGTCGCCGAACCCCTGTACGAGGTTGAACACGCCGTCCGGAATGTCCGTGTCGTCGAACATCTCGGCGATGATCTGCCCGCACCACGGCGTCTGCTCGGCGGGCTTCCAGACGACGGTGTTGCCCTCCACCAGCGACACCGCCATGTGCCAGAAGGGGATGGCGACGGGGAAGTTCCACGGCGTGATGCAGCCGACGACGCCGCGCGGCTTCCGCCGCATGTAGGCGTCCTTGTCGGCGATCTCCGAGGGGACGACGTCGCCGTGGGGGTGGCGGGCGTCGCCGGCGGCCCACTCGACCATGTGCCAGGCCTCCGTCACGTCGGCCTTCCCCTCGCCGATTTCCTTGCCGCACTCCATGCTGACGATCTCGCCCAGTTCCTCGTGGCGGTCCCGCAGCTCGTGGTATATCTCCCAGAGGTACTCCGCGCGGTCGATGTAGGAGCGGTCCCGCCAGGCCTCGGCGGCGTCGTTGGCGGCCGCGATCGCCGCCTCGACCTCCGAGCCGGTCGCTCGCGGGAAGCTCCCGAGCGTCTCGCCGGTCGCGGGGTTGTGGCTCTCGAAGTCCTCGCCCTCGCCGGCGACCCACTCGCCGTCGATGTAGTGGTCGTACTTCGCCATGCCCGATTCTTGCGTGCGCGGCGTGAAAAATGTGGGCGGCCCGACCCCGCGGGGGCGAACCGCTTACGTCTCCGCCCCTCCGACCGTCGCCCGTGAAGGAGTTCGGCTTCGAGCTGCGGGTCTGCGCGTGGGCCGAGCGGCACTGGCCGCCCGGCGACGACGACGGGGACGGCGTCGCGCTCGTCGCCCGACAGCTCGGCACCCGCCGACGCCGGTGGGACACGGTCGTCGTCGAGACGACGCGGGCGGCGCTGGACCGGCGGGCGCCGTTCGGCGAGGAGCGGCTCGACTCGGACCTGCTGCACGTCGTCCGCAACGCGCCGGCCGCCTGGACGTACTACCGCGAGGCGCTGCCGGACCCGGGCTACCCGTGGCGGTACGTCCGCGAGGCGGTCCACCGGGCGGCCGACCGGGGGGTCGTCGAGACGCGGAAGCGGGCCGGCCGGATCGAGCTCCGGCGGCGGGTCCGCTACCCCGACTGGGTCGACCGGGTCGTCGCCGTCGAGAACAAGCCCGACCTGGACGCCTCGGCGGCGCGGGCGCTCGCCGAACAGCTCGAACACGACGTGGCGCTGGGGCTGGCCGACGAGGTGTGGCTGGCGACGCGGGCGACCGACACCGACGCCGGCGTCGAGCCGGCGCTGCTGGAGGCGATGCCGGTCGAGGCCGGCATCCTCGTGGTTTCCGCCTCCGACGGCGGCCGCCGCGCCGAGACGGTCTGGAACCCGCGGGCGCTCGACGCCGAGGCGCCGGGCACCCGGATTCTCGAGCGGCCCGACGACGGCCGCTCGGCGGCCCGCTTCGAGTACGCCGACCCCGGCTGGAAGCGGCGCAAGCGGCTGGAGGTCGCCGAGCGGGCCTACGAACGGGGGTGGCGCGCCTACGCCGAGACGATGCGGACGGACTGCCGGCACTTCCGGCTCGTCGACCCCGGGGGGCCGTTCCCCCGGTGTGCGGCGAAGGACCGCGAACAGACGGCCGCGGAGTGTTCCGGCGACTGTCCGGCGTTCGAGCCGGAGCCGCCGACCTGGCGAACGCGCGGCTGGCCGCTCGAAGGCGGCCCCGGGGCGGCCGCCGAGCGGCTACTCGCGCGGAGGCGCCGGCGCCGGCGCTAGTCCGTCTCCAGCGGCTCGACGTTGACGGCGTCGCGCTCGACGGCCAGCCGGAAGAGGGGGACGGTCGTCCGCTGTACCTCGACGAGCCCGCGGTCCTCGAGGCTCCGGAGGGCGGACCGGACGGCGTCGACGTCCGGGTCTGGTCCCGTCGCCCGGACGTCGTGCAGCACCGACACGACGCTCTGCGGCTCCGCCTCCGGCCCCGCGAGGACGTCGACGATGCGGGCCTGTAGCTCCGGGACCCGGACGACGTCGTCGCCGGTCTCGACGCCGAGTTCCGCCTCGGCGGCCGGCGTCGCGCGGATGAGGCTGTCGTCGTCGCGGTAGTAGTACTCCTCCAGCTCCGACTCCAGATACCGGTGGACCTCGCTGCCGCTGTCCATCCCCCACCGCTCCTGCAGTTCGGCGTTCTTCGTCGGCTGGAGGGCGACCAGGTCCGCCAGCCGGGACCGGGCCTGCTCCGAGAGGGTCATCGGTCGTCCGTAGGCGGGGTCGGCTCAAAAATGGGCCGTTCCGGCGCCGTCCCGCCGTCCGGGCCGCGTTCGGCACGGAGCGGCCCCGAGCGGGTTATTTCGGCGGTCGTCGCGGCACCAAATACTTTTTATCGTCTGTGGAGTGGGTGGGAGACACATGGTCATCCCGACCCCAGATAGCGGCATCCTGAAGCGGGCGTACGCGAACCTCGTCGGCGGCGGCGGGCGGTTCGTCTCCCTCGACGTGCCGGACAAGGTGCTGAAGCGGCTCTACACGTACGGGAGCCTGAAAGACACCGACCGCGGCGTCGAGTTCGAGGTGAAAAACCGGCTCCAGGACGCCAAGTTCGCCGGCATCGACCGCCTGGAAATCAACGGCCAGACGGTCGACTCCGGGCGGGTGCTGCTGGAGACGGCCGACGGCGAGACGCTCCGGCTCGAGGACGTCACCGAGAACGACCCTATCCCGTTCCCCGTCGGCCGGACCGTGGTCGTCGTCGTCGAGGAGATGGACCTCCCGGCCGGCGACCACGACATCGTCATCGAGTTCACGGCCAAGCCGTTCGGCGAGCTGACGCTGGAGATCGGCGACACCATCCGCGACGAGGGCCAGTTGCCGTCGATTCCCCGCGACGGCGAGGACAACTACAGCGAGTCGGCCATCGCCGAGCGCCACGACTACCTCGAGAAAGAGACCGGCGTCGACCTGGAGCACGTCCCGGAGTACTCCTTCGACGCCGCCCGCGGCGAGGGCAACATCGAGAACTTCGTCGGCGTCGCACAGGTGCCGCTCGGGGTCGCCGGCCCCGTGAAGGTCGACGGCGAGCACGCCGACGGCTACTACCCGATTCCGCTGGCGACCACCGAGGGGACGCTCGTCGCCTCCTACAGCCGCGGGATGAAGGCCATCAACATGAGCGGCGGCGCGACGGCGACGGTGACCGACGACAAGATGAACCGCGCGCCCGTCTTCGTCTTCGAGGACGCCCGCAACGCCCGCGACTTCCGGGACTGGGTGTTCGACAACTACGACACGATCAAGGAGACGGCCGAGGAGACCTCCAGCGTCGCGGAACTGATCGAGATCGAGGACTACATGACGAACAACTTCGCCCACCTCCGGTTCGGCTACCGGACGGGCGACGCCGCGGGCCAGAACATGGTCGGCAAGGCCACCTTCGCGGCCTGCAACTGGATTCTCCAGGAGTACCCCGGCTACGTGGAGAACTTCTACCTCGACGGCAACACCTCGACCGACAAGAAGGCCTCGGCGGTCAACCGGATGATGACCCGCGGCAAGCGGGTCACCGCCGAGGTGACGCTGGACGAGGACACCTGCATCCACCACCTCGGCGCCGAACCGGAGAGCCTCGACCACCACGGCAAGATCGCGTCGCTCGGCGCGCTGCTGGTCGGCGGCGAGACCAACGGCGCCCATCCCGCCAACGGGCTGGCGTCGCTGTTCATCGCCTGCGGCCAGGACGAGGCCAACGTCGCCGAGTCCCACGCCGCCATCGTCAACACGACGCTGCTACAGGACGACTCGCTGCACATCTCGGTGACGCTGCCGTCGCTCATCGTCGCCACCTACGGCGGCGGCACCGGCCTGGCGACCCAGCAGGAGTGTCTGGCGATGCTGGACTGCGACGGCCCCGGCAACGTCAACAAGTTCGCCGAGATTGCCGCCGCGACCGTCCTCGCCGGCGAGATCTCGCTCGGCGCCGCCATCTCCGCCTCCGACTGGGTGACCAGCCACGAGTCGCTCGGCCGCAACCGATAACCGAGGGTTTCCTCCGGGGCTTTCCATCTACACTCTCTCCGTCCGCCCGATGTAGGGTGCGAACGGTACGGGTGGTTCGCTCGTTCACCCGTGAACCGAACCCTCGACCATCTCGAAAGTCCTCGGCCGGGTCCGGTCGCGCAGCGAGCGGCGGTGCCCCGGGGTCGGCCGGCGGCGCCGCCGCCAGCGGGTCCCCGTCGTCGAGCCACCGCCCGGGGCCGGCGTCGGTATCGCCAGGTTCCGCGTCGGCGTTGCCGGAGTCCGTGTCGGCGCCGCAGCAGCCACAGCCGTCCGTCCGGTCCGTGTCGCCCGTCTCGACGGTCGCGTCGTTCGTGTCCGACGTCGCGGTCGGTGGTGCGTCCGCGGCGAGGCTCGGCGTCGCTCCCGGCGAGTCGGGCGGATACAAGCCGCCGCGGCGCGGCTACTCGGCCGGCCGGACGGTCGCGTCGACGCCGTCGACGGGCCGCAGCGTCGGCGTGATGCGGAGGTCGTCGAGGGCGTTTTCGGGGACGTCGACGTCGAAGTCCCTCACGAGCCGCGCGAGCACGAGCGTCGCGCCGGACAGCGCGAAGCCGCGGCCGATGCAGGCGTGCGGCCCCGTCGAGAAGGGAAAGTACGCGTCGACGGCGTTGGGGTCGCGGCGCGCCCAGCGGTCGGGGTCGAACGTCTCCGGGTCATCGAAGTGGCGGTCGTCGCGGTGGACCGACCACTGCGGGGTGATGATCGCCGAGCCGTCCTCGATGACGTAGTCGCCGAGCGGCTGGTCGCCGTCGGCCTGCCGGAAGACGGCCCACGCCGGCGGGTAGAGCCGCAGCGCCTCGCGGTAGGCCCGCTTCGTGTACTTGAGGTCGGCGAGGTCGTCGTGTTCGGGCGGGCCGTCGCCGAGCACCTCGCGGGCCTCCTCGCGCACCCGGCGGCGGGCCTCGGGGTTCCACGACAGCAGGCTGAGCGTGTAGGTGAGGCTCAGCGCCGTCGTCTCGTGGCCGGCGATGAGGAACGTCGCCACCTCGTCGCGGATCTGCTCGTCCGGCATGTCGACTTCGGGGTTCTTCGCGGCCTGCAGCAGCAGCGTCAGCATGTCCGAGCTGGCCTCGCCGCCGTCGGCCAGCGCCGCCCGGCGCCGGTCTATCATCTCCTCGCTGAGCCCGCGGATGCCCTCGGCGGCGGTCTCGAACTCCTCGGAGGTGGGCGTCGGCACCCACTCGGGCATCGCCACCTCGACGTCGAACTCGAACTCGCGGCCGGCGACGGCCATCCACTCGTGGAACTGGTCGGCCCGCTCCTGGCCGATGTCCTCGCCGAGCAGGATTTCGGAGGCGACCCGGATGGTCATGGCGGTCATCGCGCGGTGGAGGTTCAGCTCCCGCGGGCCGGCGGCCCACGTCTCGGCCAGCCGGTCGGCCCGGCGGGCGGTCGTGTTCGCGTAGGCGGCCACCTGCTCGCCGGCGAAGGCCGGCGCCATCGCCGACCGCTGCTGTTCCCACAGTTCGCCCTCGCTCTGGACGAGCCCCTGCTCGGCGATCATCGCCGCCGGCCCCTGGGCGTCGACCCGGGGGAAGTCCTCCCGGCGGTCCAGCGCCGCCTCGATGAGCTCCGGGTTCGTCAGCACGACCAGCGGCGGCCGTCCCGGAACCGGAATCGCGGTGCCGTCCTCGAACCGCGCCTGGACGCCCTCGAGAAACCGGAAGGTGTCCGAGCCGAACCGGACCGCGTTCAACAGGCCGGCATCCGGCGGCGCCGGCAGTGACCGTGACATACCGGAAGGTGCAGGCTGACGTGCTTGTGGCTTTCGCGCCCGGCAGAGGGTTCCGCATGCCGGCCGCGCGACACTCCTGTCGGCCGCCGGCCGATTTTTTGCATGTTTGGACGGTTTTGTCACAACGCTTGATACCCCGCCTCGTTCCACTTCGAGGTGGTCGACGGTCGACCGCCGTACCATGGTAGACGACACCCCCCCATCCGACGAGACGGACAGATTCGCCGACGCTGCGGTCGACAGACGGACGTTCGTCCGGCTGTCGGCGGCGACGGGCGCGGCGCTGGCGCTGCCCGGCAACGCCGCCGCGTCGGTGTCCGATGCCGCCTTCGACGCCGAGTACGAGTACGTCCTCAACCACACGCCGACGGACTACGCGGTCCCGACGCTGGTGCAGTTCGGCGACCCGACCGGGCCGGCGGCGATGGACGCGGCGACGGACGCCGACACGCGGACGACGACGGAGCCGGAGCCGGCCGCCTACGCGCAGTTGACCGCCGGACAGGCCGCCTCCGTCTCCGAGCTACCGACCGCCGAGACGTTCACATACGCGCCCGGTGCCAACCCCTTCTGGCGCATCGGCTACTACCCGCTGGGCGTCTTCCCCGACTCCGAGCGGTGCGTCGATTTCATTCTCTACGAGGAGATGATCGCCGGGATGGAGCATCTTCAGGAGCAGCACCCCGACCGGCTGGACTTCTACTCCATCGGGACGTCGCCGGGCTGGGACAACCCCCTCTCGGCCCGCGAGGACCCCAAGCCGGTGTACGTCGCCGAGCTGACCAACGACATCAACGACGAGGCGTCCTACCGGGAGAAGGAGAAGGTGTTCTGTAGCCTCTCGCTGCACGGCGACGAGCGGGCCGGCGCCGAGGGCGGCTGCCGGTTCGTCGAGGACCTGCTGGACGGCCGCGAGCGGGAGACCGAGCGGCTCCTCGACGACGCCGTCATCGTGCTGGCGTTCACCAACCCCGACGGCTGGGTGGCGCGTCACCCCCAGTACGTCGGGAAGTTCCAGCGCGGCAACGCCGAGGTAGGCGACACCAACCGCCAGTACCCCATCGTCGGCTGGATTACGCCCGACCACTACCCCGCCGAGCCGCGGGGCAGCGACGCCGAGGACGACCAGGACGGCATCGACAGCGACGTCGACACGGAGTACCTGGAGAACGTCCCCGACAGCCTAGCCATCGTCGAGCACTTCCGGGACTACGAGAACCTCAACTACGGCGCCGACTTCCACGGCGCCTCGGTGTTCAGCAGCGACTTCGTCTTCGGGCTGATCAGCCAGGCGCAGTACGACCACCGCCAGTTCCACGAGCTCTACGGGCTGAACAGCGACGTCGACGACGCGCTGACCGACGAGATCCAGCCGCAGCCGTACACCGCAAACGAGTACGACTACGGCACCATCTGGGACCTGCTGGGCTACACCGACTCGGGCATCCAGGGCGACTGGCTGGCCCACCCCAAGTCGCTGGGCGGGCTCGGCATGACGTCGATGGACTTCGAGATGGCCCAGTCGAACACCATCACCTCGACGTACTACGACCCCAACCGCAACGACAAGCAGTCCCGCGGCTACAAGCAGGGCATCCGGACGCTGACGAAGTTCGCGGTCCAGAACAGCGACACCCGCACCACCGACGACGAGTTCAGCGCGACCGTCGAGACCGGCGGCAACGCGACGGCCGTCGTCACGACCGACCGGCTGACCCGCAGCTCCGACCAGCTCGTCTTCGAGGGACGCGGCGGCGACGGCGGCGGTGGCGGCGGCGCACGGACGACCCGCGTCGACACCGACACGGAGGTCTCTCGGGCGACGTCGTCGCTGTCGCTTTCCGACGGCGCCGACGCGACGACGCTCTCGGTGCCGGCGTCGACGCACACGCTGTCGATCGACGTCGAGCCGGACGGGCCGGTCGTCGCGACGCTGGAGTCGCCGTCCGGCGAGACGGTCCGGTCGCGGGACAGCACGGCCGCCGCGATGGCCTGCGGGCCGCACCTCGAGTGGACGGTCCGGGAGCCGGCGGCCGGCCGGTGGACGCTGTCGGTCGAGCCGCGGACGGCGACCGACGAGGTCAACGGCGAGTCCGTCACCGCCGAGTCCGTCGACGTCGAGACGACGACGGTCCGGACCGCCGAGGGCGGCACGACCACCCCCGACCCCCGCGAGGTGCTCGGCTACGGCCAGTTCGACTACAAGGTCTCGCCGTTCGTCTTCTTCGACGGCGACTTCTTCGACTCGGGCGACGACCTGCGGGCGCTGGACGTCGAGCGGGACTTCGACGACTTCACCGAGAACGCCGACGTCGACACCATCCCGGTCGACGCGGTCGACGCGGCCACGCTTCAGGCGTACGACAACGTCGTCGTCATCCACGACGACGGCATCGACGACGAGGGGTACGTCGGCGCGCTCGACGAGTTCGTCGACTCCGGCGGCAACCTCGTCGTCACCGACACGGGCGTCAACCTGCTGGGCGCGATGGACAACACGGCCGTCGGCGGGCTCGGCGGCGACGCCACCTTCGAGGAGACGTACTACGTCGCCAACCTCGGCGACAAGCGGTCCGACCAGCCGATGCTGGACGGCGCCCGGCCGGTCCAGCTACAGCTGTGGAAGGTCGCCGGCCTCGGCTACTCCGTCGGCACCGAGGCGCCGATGACCATCGTCGACCAGACGGCCTTCGACGAGGCGGGCGGTATCGCCGCCGGCGTCCAGGACAGCGGCGTTGCCGCCGGCTCGTTCATCGGCGAGGCGGACGACCTCTCCGGCGAGGTGACCACCCGCGAACTCGTCGACAGCGACGCCGGCGCGGTCCACTTCATCGGCGGGCTGTTCCCGCCGGCCAGCCAGGCGAACCTCCATCCGTTCGGCGTGCTGGACTACTCGCCGTCGTTCCTCGGCTACCTCATGCTGACGAACGCGCTGGGCTACGTCCAGAAGCGGTCCATCGAGGGCGAGACGACCGCCACCTTCGGCGGCGAGTCGACGTTCGCCGTCGATGACGACCCCGTCGAGACGCCGACGCTGACCGCCAGCGGCAGCCGCAGCGACGACGGGTCGGTGTTCACCGGCGGGCAGACCGACCGGATGGTCGTCACCGTCGAGGAGCTGTCCGAGTCCGCCGAGGTCACCGACAGCGTGCCCGACGGCTGGACGGTCGACGCCGACTACGGCGACGCCGACTCCTTCGACGAGGAGAGGGGCGTCGTCAGCTTCGGCACGGTCGATTCCATCGACCCCGAAGAGGACGACCCCGTCGAGCTGGAGTACTACGCGGAGGCGCCGGAGGGGGCGACCGAGACGGGCCGGTACACCTTCGGGCCGGCGGAGGCCGCCGCGACCATCGAGGGCGATGAGGTGACCGTCGAGTTCGCCGGCACGGACACCAACACCGTCGTCGGCGTCAGTACCGAGACGTGACGTGACGTAGCGCGACGGCGGGGCACCGACCGGGGCGGTCTCCGCCCCGAATCACCGCGCTTATGAATCGCCCGACGGTAGCGCGATTGATGGACCCGTCAGACGCCGCCGACCGGACGCTCGACAGCAACCTCTTCATCACGGTGTCGGGACGGTCCGGCGCCGGGGTGACGACGCTGTGCGAGGGGCTGTCGGAGGCGCTGGACTGCGGCTACGCCTCCGGCGGCGAGGTGTTCCGCGAGCTGGCCGACGAACGCGACATGAGCCTCACGCAGCTGGTCGCCGAGGCCAGCGAGTCCGACGACATCGACCGCGAGGTCGACCGCCGGCTCCGGACGGTCGCCGAGAAGTGGGGGGCGGCGAACAAGGCGTTCATCCTGGAGTCGCGGCTGGCCGGCTGGCTCGCCGGCAACCGCGTGGACATGCGGATCTGGCTGGACGCCCCCGAGGAGGTCCGGGTCGACCGCACCGCCGACCGCGAGGAGGCCGCCGCCGAGATGCGCGTCCGGGACGTCATCGACACGAAGCGCTACGAGTCCTACTACGGCATCGACGTCACCGACCGCTCGATCTACGACCTCTGTATCAACACCGCCCGCTGGAGCCCCGACGGCGTCCTGAGGTTCGTCCTCGCGGCGCTCGAGGCGTACGAGCCGACCGACGACGAGGGCGCCGTCCCGACCGAGGACCTGGAGATATAGCCGTCGGCCGCCCGCTGCCGGCTGTTGGCTCACCTCGCCGGCAGCGTCAGCGCCGGCACGTCGGCGGTCCGGACCACCCGTTCGGTCGACCTCCCGGTCGGTCGCCCGGTCGACGACCGCCTCGATAACCGCTTCCCCGTCCCGTCCGGCGTCGCCGTCCGCCCGGTCGCTTTCGTCCGGTCCGGCCGGCGTCGGCTCGGCGACGTCGAGGACATGGAGCCGCGCGTCGAACGTCGTCGCGGCCTCGACGGCACCTTCGAACCCCGTCGGCGTCCGTCTCGCCGTCGGTCGGGAACGGGACGCGTACATCGTCAGTCGAGGTCGAGCAGCGACAAAACCCGTCCGCTCAGAAGGACAGGTGCGACGTCGAGGACGGCGGGCCGTCGTCGTCGATGCCGCCCTCTGCGACGAACTCGAGGTCGTCGTCGGTGAGATACACCTGCCCGTGCCGGACGGCGACGTCGACCTCCACGAGCGTCGAGCCGGCGGCCTTGCCGTTGTCGCAGTAGCCCGTCTCGGCGTCGAACATCGAGCCGTGCTTCGGGCAGACGATCTGGTCGTCCCGGACCGCGGCACCGTCGCCGCGGTCGAACCGCTGGTCGGTCTCGTGCTGGCAGTAGTTCTTCCACGCCGAAACGCCGTCCTCGAGTTCGACGAGAATAACCTCCTCGAGGTCCCCGTCCGGCTCGCGGACGGTGAACAGGTAGCTGCCGACGTCCGGAATCTCGTCGGTCGAGGCGACGAGCGTCGCACACATGGACATCGCTCGGGCCGCGACGGAGTTAAACCTGTGTCGGAGCGACGGACCGGAACGTTGAGGATAGCCCAGTGAGAACGGACGGGTAGCTTTGCACACCGAACACGGGGCGACCGACGGCGATAGTTGATCCATGACCGATACATCCGTCGACAACGTGGTGCTGGTCACCGTCGACTCGCTCCGGGCGGACGCAGTCGGTCCGCACGACCCGGCGCGACACACGCCGGTCCTGGACGACCTCGCCGAGGACGCAGCCGTCTTCGAGCACGCCTTCGCGACGGGCAACTGGACGCCCTTCTCCTTCCCCGGCATCCTCGCCTCGCGGCCGACGTTCGCCGACACCGGTCGCATCGGCGTCGACGAGTCCCCGACGCTGGCGTCGGCGCTGTCGGCGGCCGGCCTGGAGACGGCCGGCTACAACGCCGCCAACGGCTTCCTGACGGGCCACTGGGGGTACGACGACGGCTTCGACACCTTCGAGCCGTTCGTCGCCGACGTCGGCTCGAGCTTCTATAGCCGGTATCTGGCGGCCCACCCGACCGTCGAGGCGTGGGTCCAACTGGCGACGTCGCCGTTCCGGCGGTTCGCCTCGCGGCTCCGCGGGGACTCCGACGTCCGGCCGTTCCACGACGCCTCCCGCGGGCTCGACGTCGAG
>JAHENN010000266.1 GCA_018609665.1 Haloarculaceae archaeon
CGCGAACCACAGCAGCACGGCGTCGCCGCCCTCGACGGCGCGGTGGAGGTCGTAGACGGCCGGCTCGCCGCCCTCGACGCCCGGCAGCGAGAAGTCCGGCGCGGTCCGTCCCTCGTCGATCATGTCTGCTCTTCCGGCCCGGGAGGCTTGTGTCTGCCGTCCGCCGGGCTCCCCGCCCCGTCCGCGACCGGTCACTCCGTGAGGTGTACCGAGCGTTTATGTAGGTCTATTCCCCTCTGGCTCGTATGTTAGGGTGGGAACAGAGAGGGTTCCGTGGGAGCGGCGAGACGGACGACGGCGAGGCGGCAGTCGGCCTGACGGACCCGGTCCGGGCGCTCGTCGTCGAGGACGAGGCCGTGGTGGCGGACATGGTCGCCGAGTTCCTCCAGCGGGAGCTCGCGGTCGACGTCACGGTCGTCACCGAGGAGACGGGAACGGCGGCGCTGACCCGGGTCGAGGCCGACGGGTTCGACGCCGTGGTCGCCGACTACAGGATGCCCCGGCTCGACGGGCTCGAGCTGCTGGACCGCGTCCGCGAACTGCGCCCGCGGCTGCCGTTCTTCCTCTTCACCGGCCAGGGCGACGAGGACGTCGCGAGCCGTGCGATCTCGGCCGGCGTCACCGACTACGTCCAGAAGCGCTCCGGCACCGAGGCGTACAAGCTGCTGGCCCGGCGGCTGGCGTCGGCGGTCGCCAGACGTCGGGCCGAACGCGAGGCGTCGGACCTGAACAGCATCAACCGGACGATACGGAAGACGACACAGCGGACCGTCAAGGCCGAGGGCCGCTCCGAGATCGAGCGAGCCGTCTGCCGGTCGCTCGCGGACTCCGACCGGTATCTGTTCGCCTGGATCGGCCGGGTCGACGGCGACCGCGTGGTCCCGGCCGCACGGGCCGGCGCCGGCGCCGACTACGTCGACGACATAACCGTCAGGACCGACGGGAGCCCGGCCGGCTGCGGACCCGCGGGCCGTGCCGCCCGGACCGGCGAGCCGCAGGCGACGCAGAACATCCGCGAGGACCCCGACTTCGAGCCCTGGCGCGCGGCGGCCGTCGAGCGGGGGTACGCCTCGGCGGCGTCCGTCCCGCTGGAGTTCGACGACACCCGGTACGGACTCCTGAACGTCTACGCCGAGCAGGCCGACGCCTTCGACGACCGGGAGCTCGACGTACTCGAGGAGCTCGGAACCACGGTCGGCCACGCGATACGCCGGGCGACGCTGACCGACCGCCTCGAGGACCAGTACGAGACGCTGTTCGAGGAGTCGCCGGTGATGGCCCTCACCACCCGCGACGAGAACGGCGAGCCGGTCGTCGACAACTGCAACCGGCGGTTCCTCGACCGGCTCGGCTACGACCGCGACGAGGTGGTCGGACGGCCGCTCGCCGACCTCTACACCGCCGATTCGGCCGCCGAGATGCTGGACCGGGGAGGGTACGAGCGGTCCCGCTCCGGGGAGTTCACGCGGGAGCGACGGACGCTGGTGGCCGACGACGAGCGCGTCGAGACGCTGCTCCGGGCCGTCCCCCGCGAGGACGAGGCCGGCGACGTCGTCGGCACCTTCGCCCTCTACGTCGACATCTCCGAGCGCGAGCGGCTCCAGCGGGAAAACGAGCGGCTCGACGAGTTCGCCAGCGTCGTCAGCCACGACCTGCGCAACCCGCTGACCGTCGTCAAGGGGCGGGCGGAGCTCGCCAGCCAGACCCACGACGACGACGAGGACATCGACGCCATCGTCGAGGCCGCCGGACGGATGCAGGAACTCGTCGAGGACATCCTGACGCTGGCCCGACAGGGAACGGCCGTCGAGGAGACGGACGCCGTGCGGCTGGCCGACACGGCCCGGAACTGCTGGCGGAACGTCGAGACGGAGGGTGCCTCCCTCCGGGTCGAGACCGACACGACGGTGCTGGCGGACGGGTCGCGGCTCCAGCAACTGCTCGAGAACCTCGTCCGGAACGCCGTGGAGCACGGTAGAGCCACCGACGACGACGCGCTGACCATCACCGTCGGCGACCTCGACGGGGGCTTCTACGTCGCCGACGACGGCGTCGGGATTCCGCCGGACGAGCGGGACAGCGTCTTCGAGGCCGGCTTCTCGACCGACGACGGAACCGGGTTCGGCCTCTCGATAGTGGCCGAGGTCGCCGAGGCCCACGGGTGGAACCTCGAGCTCGTCGAGAGCGCCGACGGCGGCGCGCGCTTCGAGATACGGGGCGTCGAGACGGTCGACGCCTGACCGGGTCGCCTACAGAACGGTACCGTGCTTCTTCTCCGGGCGGTCCTTCTCGACGTCCTCGTAGAAGTCGAAGCGGGCGACGAGCTGCTCCCGCAGCGACGACGGCGGGATCACCTCGTCGATGACGACCTCGCTGGCCATCCGCCGGACGTCGATGTCCTCGCGGTACTCCTCGCGGAGCTGTTCTTCCATCTCCGCGCGCTCCTCGGGGTCGTCGACCTCGGCGAGCTTCCGGGCGTACACCGCGTTGATGGCTGCTTCCGGCCCCATGATGCCGATCTCGCCGGAGGGCAGCGCGACCGTCGACTCGGGGTCGTAGGCCGGCCCCGACATCGCGTAGATGCCCGCGCCGTAGGCCTTCCGCACGATGACGCACTGCTTGGGGACGGTCGCCTCCGACGTCGCGTAGATCATCTTCTTGCCCTGCTCGAGGATGCCCTCCTTCTCGACCTGGGAGCCGGCCATGAACCCCGGCGTGTCGCAGAGGTACAGCAGCGGGACGTTGTAGGCGTCGCACTTCCAGGCGAACTGGGCGGCCTTCTCGGCGGCGTCGGGGAAGATGGCGCCGGCCCGCTCGGCGGGCTGGTTGGCGACGACGCCGACCGACCGGCCGTCGAGGTGGGCGAAGCCGGTCAGGATCTCCGGGCCGTAGTCGGGCTGCAGCTCGAAGAACGAATCCCGGTCGACGACCCGCTCGATGACGTCCCGCATGTCGTAGCCCTTGTTGGGGTCCTGTGGGACGACGGAGTCGACGCCGTTCGGCTCGTACTTCGGCGGCGTCGGCGTCGCCCGCGGCGGCCGCTCGTCGCTGTTGTCCGGCAGGTACCGGACGAGTTCCGCGACCAGCTGCCGGGCGTGCTCCTCGTCGCGGGCGACCAGGTCCGCGCTGCCGGACTCGCCCGCGTGGACCGCCGGCCCGCCCAGTTCCTGCAGGGAGATGTCCTCGCCGGTCACCATCTCGACCATCCGCGGGGAGGCGATGGCCATCGAGGACATCCCCTCGACCATCACGGTGAAGTCGGCGAAGACCGGCGTGTAGGCGGCGCCGGCGATGCAGGGGCCGTACAGCACGCAGATCTGCGGGACGCGTCCGGAGAGCCGCGAGTGGTTGTAGTAGTACTTCCCGATGCCCTCCCGGTTGGCGAAGAAGCCCGTCTGCTGGTCGATGCGGCCGCCCGAGGAGTCCATCAGGTACAGCACGGGCTTGCCGGTCTTCAGCGCCCGCTGCTGCATCCGGAGGAACTTCTCGACGCCCTTGGCGGCCATGCTGCCCCGCTTGACCGTGTAGTCGTTGGCCATGAAGTGGACGTCCCGGCCGTCGAACTCCGCGGCGCCGGTCAACAGCCCGTCGGCGGGCAGCTGGTCGTCGGCGTCGAACTCCGCGAACTTCCCGTCCTCGAAGGTCGGGCCGTCCTCGCCGAACCACAGCTCCAGGCGGTCCCGGACGAACAGCTTGCCCTCCTCCGGCAGCTGTTCCTTGTACTTCTCGGGGCCGCCGGCCTCGATCTCCTCGATCTGTGCGAGCAGCTCCTCCTCGCGTTCGGTCGGCCCGAGGTCGTCCTCGATTGGCGAGCGGTCGGCCTCGCCCGTCGCCGCCGGCTCCTCGGCGTCGCCGATGTACACCGCCACGTCGGTCTCGGCGTGGGTGGCCATCGCCCGGGCGATGGCCTCCGCCTCCTCGACGTTCGCGTCCTGCTCGATGCGGATCTTCATACCCCAACGTCCGCCGTACCGACTAAACCGTTTTCCATCCCCCTGCTGCGGCGTCGACCGCGGCGCTCACGACGGCTGCGCCGCCCGCGGTGTCCGTGCCGCCTGCGGTGCCCGCGTGCCCGCGATGCCGCCCGGGTCAGGCCAGCGCCGCCTCGAGGTCGTCGACGTAGCCCGGGTCGCCGACGAACAGCGGCGTCCGTGCGTGGAGCCGGTCGGGCGTCAGCTCCAGCAGCGACCGCTCGCCGTCCGAGGAGGCGCCGCCGGCGGCCTCGACGACGAACGCGATGGGGTGGCCCTCGAACAGCAGCCGCAGTTTGCCCTCCGGCCGGTCGCGCAGCCCGGGGTAGCCGAAGACCCCTCCGTAGGTGAGCACCTGGTTGACGTCGCCGAGCATCGCGCCGCCGTACCGGAGCTTCAGCTCCTCGGCGACCCGGTCGGCGTAGGCGGCGAAGGCGTCGGTCCACTCGGGGCGGCGGCCGCCGAAGCCGTAGACGGTCGGCTCCGCCGGCAGCGCGAGGTCGTCCTCGAGGAGCCGGCGGTCGCCGCCGTCGAGGACCCACTCGCGGACCCGCCCGTCGCGGGCGACGACCAGCGTCGTGACCGGACCGAAGAGGGCGAACCCCGCGGCGACCAGCGCCGACCCCGGCGCCGGCAGCGGGGCGTCGTAGACGCCGAACAGCGTCCCCATCGCGTTGTTCGACTTCAGGTTCGAGGAGCCGTCCAGCGGGTCGCAGGCGACGTGGAGCCGGCCGTCGTCCTCGACGACGGCGTCCCGCTCCTCGCTGGCGTAGCTCCCGACGGCGTCGACGTCGAGCAGCCGCTCGCAGAGCAGTTCGTCGGCGTGGACGTCCGCCGCCAGCTGTCGGTCGCCGGAGGGGTTCTCCGACTCGGTGTAGGCGCGGCGGTCGGCCAGTCCCGCCCGGACCTCCGGGGCCGTCGCCGCGACGACGTCGACGACCGCCCCGATTCCGTTGCTCATCGACCGGCGGCCGCCAGCGCCTCGTCGACGCCGGCCTCCTCGAAGATGACCGCCTCGAGGGCGTCGAGGATGCGGGTCGGGTTCTCCCGCTGCCAGACGTTGCGGCCGACGGCCAGCCCCTTGCCGCCGGCGTCGACGGTCTGCTTGACCGACTCGAGGAACTCGCGGTCGGTGGTCTTCGAGCCGCCGGACATGACGACCTTCGTCCGGCCGGCCATCCGGACGGCGTCCTCCATGGCCTCGCGGGAGCCGGGGTGTTTCACCTTCGCGACGTCGGCGCCGAGCTCCAGCGCCAGCCGGGCGCCGTAGGCGATGGTGGAGGCGTCCTCGGCGTTCCGCAGCCCCTGGCCGCGGGGGTACGACCACATCACGACCGGCAGCTCGCGGCGGCGGGCGGCCTCCTGTGCGTCGCGGAACTCCTCGACCATCTCGATTTCGTGGTTGGAGCCGCCGTAGACGGTGAAGCCGACCGACGAGGCCCCCAGTTCGGCGGCGTAGTCGACGGTGCAGTTGACCGCCGAGTCCGGCTCCCCGCGCCAGAGGTTCGACGTGCCGTTGAGCTTCAAAAGCAGGTCCACGCTGTCCTCGTAGCTGGGGTAGTACGCCTCGGCGACCCCCTTCTGGACCGCGACGGAGGTGACCGCCGGGTGGGTCGCCGCCTCGAAGGTCCGCTCGGGGTCGGCGCTCTCCGGGACGTCGGCGAAGTCGACCGGCCCGTGCTCGAGGCCGTGGTCGTACGCCAGGATGAGCACCTTCCCGTCCCGGCACAGCGGCGTGTCGTCGATGGGAATCATGCGGTCGAACGTGGTATGAGCGACATAAAGAAGATTCTGGTCGCCGGAGCCGGGGACGGCAATCTTTAGGCCCGAGCCGTCCCGAGGCGAGGTATGCGCGAACTGGACGCAGTCGAGACGGTCGGCGTCGTCGGCGCGGGGACGATGGGCAGCGGCATCGCCCAGGTGGCGGCGACGGCCGGCTACGACGTCGTGATGCGGGACGTCGAGGCGTCGTACGTCGAGGACGGCCTCGAGCGCATCGAGGACGGCCTCGAGCGCGCCGCCGGCGACGACCTCACCGAGGCGGAGGCCGACGCCGCCCGCGACCGAATCGAGGGCGTGACCGACGTCGAGGCGCTGTCGGCGGCCGACATCGTCGTCGAGGCCGTCGTCGAGGACATGGACGTCAAGCAGGACGTCTTCGCCGACCTCGACAGGGTGACCGACGACGACGTCCTGCTGGCGACCAACACCTCGACGCTGTCGATCACGACCATCGCCGCCGCGACCGACCGGCCGGAGCTGGTCGCCGGGGTCCACTTCATGAACCCCGTCCCGGTGATGACCGGCGTCGAGGTCGTCGTCGGCGAGCGGACCGCCCCCGAGGCCGTCGCGCTGGCCCACGGCTTCGCGGAGTCGCTCGGCAAGGAGACCTGGGAGGCCGACGACAAGCCCGGCTTCGTCTCCAACCGCATCCTGATGCCGTGGGTCAACGAGGGCGTCCGCGCCCTCGACGAGGGCGTCGCCACCAAGGAGGACATCGACCGCGGCATGAAGCTCGGGACGAACGTCCCGATGGGGCCGCTGGAGCTGGCCGACCACATCGGGCTGGACGTCTGTCTCGACGCCACCGAGACGCTCCACGAGGAGCTGGGCGACCGCTACAAGCCGGCCTACCTGCTGAAGCGGAAGGTCGCCGCCGGCGAGCTCGGCAAGAAGACCGGCAAGGGGTTCTACGAGTACTGACGCCGCTCAGTCGTCCTCGGTCGTGAGAACGATGCCGTCGTCCGCCTCGCCGCGCCGGCGGCTCCGTATCGTCCCGATGGCGCCCGTCCGGTCGGTCCGCGAGCGGCCGTAGCCGAGGTAGACGGCGGCGCCGCCGGCGATGATGCCGGCTGCCCCCAGCAGCGGCAGCCGGCCGATCTGCGTGAGGAAGAGGCCGCCCCCGACGACGCCGAACAGCTGGACGTACGGGTAGCCCGGCGCGACGAAGTCGGGGTCGTACTCCGGGAGGTCAGCCTCCCGGAAGGCGACGAGAGCGACGTTGATGATGGAGAACACGAGTATCTGGAAGGCGCTTGCGAGCTTCGCCAGCTCGATGACGGGGACGAACGCGATGAGCAACAGCAGCACGGCCCCGGTGAGCAGCACGGCGTTGCGAGGGGTCTTGAACCGGCGGTCGATGCGCCGCAGCCGCGGCGGCAGCAGCGAGTCGCGGCTCATCGCCAGCGGGAACCGCGACGACGACAGCACCCCCGCGTTCGCCATGCTCGTCAGCGCCACCACCGCGACGACCGAGACGACGACGACGCCGGCCCCGCCGAACAGCGCGTCGGCGCCGTCGGCCATCGGCGTCAGCGACGCCGTCCCGCCGGGACCGCCGGTCTTCAGCGTCTTCGGCTCTGCCAGCGACACCACCGCCGCCACCACGGCCACGTAGATGACGACCATCAGCGCCAGCGACCCCAATATCGCCAGCGGGAGGTTCCGGCCGGGGTCTTCGACCTCCTCCGCGACGCTGGCGATTTTCGTGACGCCGGCGTAGGAGACGAAGACGAACGCCGCCGCGGTGACGACGCCGAACTCCTCGCCGACGAAGAGCGGCGTGAACCGGGCCGTCTGCCCGACGACGGTGGCGTTGAGCGTGTATGCCGCCAGCCCGACCACGACGAGGCTCACGATGACCGCCTGGACGCTCCCGCTCAGTTTCGTCCCGGAGACGTTGAGCACGACGACCAGCACCGCCAGCCCGAGGGCGACGAAGACGACCGCCCCCTGCGACAGCGGCGCGGACAGCAGGAGGTACGCCCCCAGCCCGACGAGGGCGAAGGCGCTCTTGAACACCAGCGAGAACCAGGCGCCGATGCCGGCGATGGTGCCGAACAGCGGCCCCAGCGCCCGGTCGATGTAGAGGTACGTGCCGCCGGATTCGGGCATCGCCGTCGCCATCTCGGCCTTCGACAGCGCCGCCGGCGTGACGACGACGGCCGCGAGGACGTAGGCGACGATCACCGCCGGCCCGACCTTCTTGAACCCCAGCGCCGGCAGCACGAAGATGCCGCTGCCGATCATCGCGCCCATACTGATCATCATCGTCGGGAACAGCCCGAGGCTGCGCTCGAGGTCGTCGCCGGTCACGTGCCTTACTCAGTAACTCCGATAAAAAATAGTCATCGAACCCGGAGGCGGTCGGACCCCGGCCGTTTTGTCGCTCCCCCCCGAAGGTCGACCATGGCCGACACCATCCTGGTCCCGTTCGAGCTTCCGGACCCCGAGCCGCTGTCGCCGGTGCTCGTCGAGGACCTCGCGTCGCTTGACGTCGTCCTGCTCGGACACTACGGACTCCCGGAGCAGACGCCGGCCCGGGACGCCCGCGAGCAGTTCGGCGAGGAGGCGGCGGCGACCCTCGACGCCCTCGCCGAGCCGTTCCGGGCGCAGGGGACGTCCGTCGAAACCCGGCTCGTGTTCGGCAAGGACCGCGCCGCGGCCATCGACGGGGTGATGCTCGAGGCCGACTGCGCCGCGGAGCTGACCCCGGCCCCGACCGAGGGCATCCGCCGCATTCTCGTGCCGGTGCCGGACGTCGCGGAGTTCACCCGCCTGCCGCGGTTCATCGACGTGCTCTGCGAGAACGCGACCCTGGAGATCACCCTGTTCCACGTCGTCGAGGGCGAGGAGGCCCGCGAGCGGGGCGAGGCCATCGTCGCCGAGACCCGCGACGGCCTGCTCGAAGCGGGGTTCGACGCCGACACCGTCGACACCCGCATCGTCGAGTCCGACGCCCACGACGAGGAGATTCTCCGGGTCGCCGACGAGTACGGCGCCGTCGTGATGTACGAGCCGGCGCCGAACATCGCCGACCACGTCTTCGGGACGCTGCCGGACCGCATCGCCGACCGGACCGGCGACCCGGTCATCGTCGTCCGGCGGGACTTCTGACGCCGGGGCCGCGGTCGGGACCGTGACTGGCGCGGGCCCGACCGGAACCGACGCCGGCCTCCCGACGCGGAAACGTAAAGTGCGGACGGCCGAACGTACCGGTATGGATTTCAGCCTGAGCGCCGAGGGCGAGCAAATCACCGAGATGGTGGCGGAGTTCGTCGACGAGGAGGTCGTGCCGGTCGCCGACGAGATTGACCGCACCGACGAGTTCCCGTGGGAGCTGGTCGAGGAGCTCGCCGAGCTGGACCTGCTCGGGATGCCGTTCCCCGAGGAGTACGGCGGCGCCGGCCTCGACTACCACACCTACCCCGCCGTGCTCGAGGAGCTCTCCCGCGGCTCCGGCGGGCTCGGCACCATCGTCGCCGCCCACATATCGCTCGCGGGCAACATGATCTACGCCTTCGGCACCGAGGAACAGAAGGAGGAGTACCTCACGCCGCTGGCGCAGGGCGAGGACATCGGCGCCTTCGCGCTGTCGGAGGCCGGCGCGGGCAGCGACGTGCCCGCCATGGAGACGACCGCCGAGCGGGTCGGCGACGAGTACGTCATCGACGGCGGAAAGCTGTGGATCTCCAACGGCTCCGTCGCCGACACGGTCACCGTCTTCGCCAAGACCGACCCCGAGGCCGGCAACGAGGGCATCTCCTCGTTCGTCCTCCGGCCGGAGGAGGACGACGGCTTCGTCGTCGAGGGCACCGAGGACAAGCTCGGCGACAAGGGGTGTCCGACCGCCGAGTTGCGGTTCGACAACGTCCACGTCCCGGAGTCCCGGCGGCTCGGCGAGGAGGGCCGCGGCTTCGTCCACGCGCTGAAGACGCTCAACGGCGGCCGCATCACCATCGCCGCCCGCTCGGTCGGCATCGCCCAGGCCGCCCTGGACGCCGCCCTCGAGTACAGCCAGGACCGCGAGCAGTTCGAACAGCCCATCTCGGAGTTCCAGACCATCCAGCACAAGCTCGCGGACATGGACACCAAGACGCGGGCGGCGCGGCTCCTGATGCACGACGCCGCCGACAGGAAGATCGCCGGCGACTCCTTCGCCAAGGAGGCCGCCCAGGCGAAGCTGTACGCCTCCGAGGTGAGCCGCGAGGTCGCAAACGAGGGCATCCAGATCCACGGCGGCTACGGCTACACCAAGGACTTCCCCGCCGAGCGGTTCTACCGGGACGCCAAGCTCAACGAGATCTACGAGGGCACCAGCGAGGTGCTCCGGAACACCATCGCCAACGAACTGCTGGACTGACCGAAATCGTGCCGAGCAGCCGCGGGCCGACGGCGCGGCGACGGCCAGTCCGAACGGCGTGACCCCGAAACCTACAGGGAGACGAGCGTGACGCCGGGCTAAGCCCGAGGCGGAGTGAAGGGGACGACGGCCCCGCTCTCCGCCGCTGCCGTCGGCCACCCCGGTGGCCGCCGCGTCGCGACACGGCCTGCTCCGGACTATACGGACGTCAGCCGTCGTCGGACAGCCGCTCGCGCATCCACTCGAACTGCGCCTCGACGCCCGCGCGGCCGGCGTCGGTCAGCGCGTAGACGTCGTGGATGCCGTCGACCTCCCGTTCGACGAAGCCGGCCTCGACGAGGCGTTCGAGCGCGCTCCGGAACCGGTCGGCGTCGACGCGGTCGTCGTAGCGGTCCTCGAGTGCGACCTTCAGTTGCTGTTGGCGGTACGAGTCGCCGGCCAGCAGGACGCAGATGTCGCGCCGCAGGCCGCTGTTGAGCCAGCGCATACGGGAGCCGGCGCCGCGAGGAACTTCACGCTTCGCTTCCGCGACACGCGGAGGGTTCGCCGGAACCGACAGCTTCCCGTTCGGCGCGGTGTTGTATCCGGACATGACCGACGCCACCGCGGAGGCCGCCGACGTCACCGCCCGGTACCGCGAGACCGACGAGGAGCGGCTGCTGACCTTCGAACGGGAGGGCCGGACGGCCGCCGTCGCACAGAACGTCGAGGGCTACGCCATGCTGAAGGTCCGGACGGCCGCCGACGGCGACGAACTGGAGCGGTACTACGGCTTCGACATGGCGCTGGACCACGCCGCGGAGCTGCTCGACGTCCGACCGGCCGACCTGCCGGTGCCCGACCCCGCCGCGGACATGGGGATGTGACCGCGAACGGCAGTATCGGGGCTCGTATTCGTCGGAACCATTAAGCTCGAATACAATCCATCCACGACATGACCAGCCCTACCCGCCTCCTCATCGTCGACGACGACCCCTCGCTTGCGGATCTGATGTCGAACCAGCTGTCGGAACTGCGGGAGGAGTTTTCCGTCCGGGTCGAGACCGACCCCCACGACGCGCTGGACGCCGTCGAGAGCGAGGAGATCGACTGCGTCCTCAGCGACTACCACATGCCGGAGATGGACGGCCTGGAGCTGCTCCGGTACGTCCGCGAGATGGAGCGCGGCATTCCCTTCATCCTCTTCACCTCCCGCGGCAGCGAGGAGGTCGCCAGCGAGGCGGTCTCGGCGGGGGTCACCGACTACTTCCGGAAGCGCCGCGGCACCGAGCAGTGGGAGGTCCTGGCCAACCGCATCGAGAACTCCGCGGCCCGCTACCGGGCCGAGCGGGCGGTCCAGCGCCGGGAGGCGGCGCTGAACGACCTCGCCCGGACCGTCGTCGACAGCGTCTCCACGCCCGTCGAGGAGCTCCTCGAGCTCGGCCGGGAGACGCTCGGCCTCGAGTACGGCGCCCTCGTCCGTGGCGAGGGCGACGACGCGGAGGTGCTGGTCGAGGTGGCCGACAGCGGCGTCCCGTCGCCGGCCGACGACGGCTCGCCGTTCGACGAGTTCGAGGCCCTCACCGTCGACGGCGGCAGCGTCGTCACCGGGACCGCCGACAAGGAGTCGACCGGCTTCAGCACCTACGTCGGCAGCACCATCTACGTCGGCGACCGCCGGTACGGGGCCCTCTGCTTCTGCGACCGCGAGGCCGGCGAGGAGCTGTCGGAGTGGGAGCGGACCTTCGTTGAGCTGCTGGGTGACTGGCTGGCCCACGAGCTGACCGGCGAGTGGGCCCGGGACCGCGACGAGGCGGTCCGGGCGGCCCGGCGCCGGATCGACGAGGTCCGGACGGCCATCGACGAGGGCGACGCCGAGACCGCCCGCGAGGAGCTGGACGCCATCGTGGAACTGCTCGACCAGGAGCCGCCCTCGGCGACGGCCGTCTCCATCGAGCTGTCCTGACTGCTAGAGCAGGTCGACGAACTGCTCGGGGTGTTCGGCGTGCGGCAGCAGGTCGGCGTCCTCGAAGACGACCAGCTCGGCGTCGATCCGCTCTGCGAGCGCCCGGCCCGTCTCGACCGGCGGGAGCTCGGCTTCCCGGCCCCAGACGACCGTCGTCGGGACGTCCTCGTCCAGCGACGCCGCCAGGTCGACGTCCGCGTCGAGGAAGCCGCCGACGAACGACGCCGGCGCGAACCGGGCGCCCTCCTGGTGGGCGGTCCGCCAGTCGTAGTCGACCCACTCCTCGGGAATCGGCCCCGCGAAGCCGTGGTCCGCGAGGAAGTACCGGATCGACGGCTTCGAGGTCAGCAGGTTGTACAGCGCCTCCCCGACCACCGGCGACCGCAGCAGCGACCGGAGCCACGTCCGCCGGCCCGGCACGGTCGACGTCGTCGGACAGACGAGGACGTACTCGGCGGGGTCGACGTCGGCCGCGGCGACGTAGGCGGCCGACAGCGACGAGGCGACGACGGTCGGCTCCGCGACGGTCTCGGCGGCGAAGTCCTCGACGAAGGCCTCGTACAGCGACCCCGAGTACAGCAGCGGCGGCCGGTCGGAGTGGCCGAAGCCGGGCAGGTCCGGCGCGACGACGTGGTACCTTTCGGCCAGCGCGTCGACGACGTACCGGAACTCGTGGCTCGAGCCGGCGGCGTTGATGCCGTGCAACAGCAGCAGGTCCGGGTCGTCGGGGTCGCCCGCCTCGGTGTAGGCGACGTCGAAGCCGCGCCAGCGGTACGTCTCGACCGGCCGGCCGAGCGGCGGTTCGAACTCGTCGGGGTCGCCGCGGAGCGCCGCGTTGCCGACCGCGGCCGCGCCGAGCGTCGCCACGGTCCCGCCCAGCAGTCGCTTGACGTTCATGCTCGAGACGACGGCCGTCACGCGCTTAGAACTACCGTTCGCGGCCGGACGGCTCAGTCCTGCCGCCGGTCGCGGCGCTCGCGGACGGCCTCGGCGACCGGCGCGAGGATCTCGTCGGCGACCGAGTAGGGGTCGGTCTCCTTGGCGACGACGCCGTCGACGTACCCCTCGAGGCCGCCGCGGGCCTCCAGCTCCTCCTCGACGAGGGCGGCGCTGTCGGCCCGCAGCAGCGTCCGTATCTCGTCGGCGTACCGCCGGCGGGCCCGGGCGTCCCGCTCGCCGGTGGCCTCCAGCCACTCGGCGTGGTCGGCCAGCACCGACAGCAGCTCGTCGACGCCCTCGCCGGTCTTGGCGACCGTCTCGACGATGGGCGGCTGCCGCTCGTCCTCGTCGTCCCCGTCGTCGATGCCGGACGGCCCGGCACCGGCGCCGTGGTGGCCGGCCATCGGCGAGGCGTCCCGCATGTGGACCATCTCCCGCAGCTCCTTGACCGTCCGGTCGGCGCCGTCGAGGTCGGCCTTGTTGACGACGAAGACGTCGGCGATCTCGAGGATGCCGGCCTTCAGCATCTGGACGTCGTCGCCCGACCCCGGCGGCACCAGCACCGCGACGGTGTCGGCCATCCGCACGATGTCGACCTCGTTCTGGCCGGCGCCGACCGTCTCGACGATGATGCGGTCCTTGCCGAAGGCGTCCAGCGCCTTCACCGCGTCCGTCGTCGACGTCGACAGCCCGCCCAGCGAGCCGCGGGCCGACATCGACCGGAAGAAGACGTCCATGTCGCCGACGTTCGACGCCATCCGGATGCGGTCGCCCAGCACCGCCCCGCCGGTGTACGGCGAGGAGGGGTCGATGGCGATGACGCCGACCGTCTCGCCGCGCTCGCGGTAGGTCGCGGCCATCTTGTCCACGAGCGTCGACTTGCCCGCCCCCGGCGAGCCGGTGATGCCGACCACCTGCGCCCGGCCGGTGTGCTCGTGCAGCCGCGAGACCAGGTCCCGGTAGCCCGGCGACCGGTTCTCGATCTTCGTGATCACCCGCGCCAGCGCCCGGTGCTCGCCGGCCAGCAGCTCGTCGATGAGCGACTCGTCTCCGCTCATCTATCCCGTGGCGCGTTCTCGCGGACGAACTCGATGGTCTCCTCCATCGAGGAGCCCGGCCCGAATATCTCGGCGACCCCCAGCTCGTACAGCTCGTCGCGGTCCTCCTCCGGGACGATGCCGCCGACCAGGATGAGGGTATCCTCGAGGGCGCCGTACTCCTCGAGCCCGTCGATGATCTTCGGCACGAGCGTGTCGTGGGCGCCCGACAGGATGGAGATGCCGAGGACGTCGACGTCCTCCTGGACGGCCGCCTGGACGATCTCCTCGGGCGATTTGTGCAACCCGGAGTAGATGACCTCGAAGCCGGCGTCCCGGAACGCCCGGGCGATCACGTGGGCGCCGCGGTCGTGGCCGTCGAGGCCGACCTTCGCCACCAGACACCTGATCGCCCGCTGTCCCTGCTCCGTGCTCATGCACTCACGTTCCGACGCGAGGCGCTTGGTTCTAACGGAGACCCCCGTCGGTACCGCGGAACCGACCCGCCCGCCCTCGACGCCGGTCCGATGGGTTTATGAATCGCACCCGGATACTGTCGGCCGCCGCGGGCTCGTAGATCAGCGGTAGATCATCCCCCTGGCACGGGGAAGGCCCCGGGTTCAAATCCCGGCGAGTCCACTGAGTTTTCCCGACGCAATACGGCGAGCGGCGCGGAGCTACGGCGACGCGCCGCGAGCGACCGGCGTCGGGAAACGACGTCGTCGACGCCCGGATTTGAACCCCTGGAAGTCGCAGCCCGGACGCGCAGCCGAGCGGAGCGAGGCGAGCATCCCGGACCGTCTTCCTCCGGGTTCAAATCCCGGCGAGTCCACTCACTTCCTTCCGCTCGCTACGCTCGCTCCAGTCGTTCGTGGACTCGCCGACCTTCGCGAAGCCTTCGGCTTCGCTCAGTCCCGGCGAGTCCGTTTCGGTTCGGTGGGTTTGGCTTGTTGGTGGAGTCGCCGACCATTCCGCGAGCGGAGCGAGCGGAACCTCGGGAGACGAGCGTCGCGAGTCTCTCGGTGCTCGCGAACGCCTCTGGCGTTCGCTCGGTCCCGGCGAGTCCGTTTCTGTCCGGCGCTTCGCCCTGCTGTTCACGAAGACGCCAACCGTTCCACCCGCCTCGCTCGGTCCCGGCGACTCCGCCGCCCGCTCCCTCAGAACGTCGCCAGCGTCCCCTCGTACCGATGGACGCCGTCGACGGTTCCGGCGTACTCGTAGGCCTCGGGCGGCTCGACGCTCCAGGAGCGGAACCGCTCGTCGACGTTGTCGACGACGGTCGTCACGAAGGAGCCGTGGGCCCGCAGCGTCGGCTCCGTCCGGGCGTGGTCCAGCTCGTAGCGGCAGCGGGCGCCGTCGTCGGCCGCCGCCGGGTCGACGCACAGCCGCAGGTCGCTCCGCAG
>JAHENN010000267.1 GCA_018609665.1 Haloarculaceae archaeon
CGACGGCAACAAGATGTGGATCACCAACGGCTCGGTCGGCGATTTCTTCGTCGTGCTCTGCAAGACCGACCCCGACGCCGAAGGCCGGTACAACGGCTTCAGCCAGATCATCGTCGAATCCGACCGCGACGGCTTCGAGGCCGACAAGATCACCGGGAAGATGGGCATCCGCGCGTCCGACACCGCCGAGTTGATTCTCGACGACGTCCGCGTCCCGGAGGAGAACCTCGTCGGCACCCGCGGGGCCGGCTTCCTCCAGCAGATGCAGTTCTTCGACGAGACCCGGACGGCGGTGGCCGCCCAGGGCGTCGGCATCGCGAAGGGCGCCGCCGAGCGCGCCCTGGAGTACGCCGAACAGCGCGAGCAGTTCGGCCGCCCCATCGGCGACTTCCAGGCCATCCAGCACAAACTCGCCGACATGCACACCGAATGCGAGGCCGCACGACAGTTGACGCTGAAGTCGGCCTGGGCGGTCGACTCCGGCGGCCAGCCGAACACCAAGCTCGCGTCGATGGCCAAGGAGTTCGCCTCCCGGGTGGCCGTCGACGCGGCCAACGAGTGCGTCCAGATCCACGGGGGGTCGGGGTTCGTCGACGACTTCGACGCCGAGCGGCTCTACCGCGACGCCAAGATCACCCAGATCTACGAGGGCACCACCGAAATTCAGAAGATGATCATTGCCCGCGAACTCCAGGGCAAGGGCTTCTGACGCCCGCTTTTTACTCGCTCGGGCTTCCTCGCTCGCTCCGCTCGCTGCGGGGAGCCGCTCGCTCGCAAAAACGCCGGAAAAAAGCCGCAGCCGGCGACTCGGCTACCGGCCTCGTCGCCGGGGAACCGCGCTCGCTCCGCTCGCGCGGATGCCGGAACGACCCGAGATCAGCTGCCGGCGGCTCATCCATGATTGTGTCGTGCCCTCTGCCGAACACGAGAAAAGAGACGGTCCCAGAAACCCGGAGGACGACCCGAACGACCGAAGCGTTCCGAGAGCTCTTCCTGCCGGTCGTAACTTATTGGGCCGGCCGCACGAAAGTCCGGGTATGACCACGTTCGAGGCGGGCGACATCACGCTCCACAAGATTCGAGAGCACGTCTGGGAGATGCCGCCCGAGGGCGGGATGCGCGTCCCGGCACGGGTCTTCGCCAGCGAGGCGCTGCTGGAGGAGATTTCCGAGGACAAGACCCTCCGACAGCTGCGGAACGCGACCCACCTGCCCGGCATCGAGGGGTACGCCGTCTGCATGCCGGACGGCCATCAGGGGTACGGCTTCCCGGTCGGCGGCGTCGCCGGTATCGACGCCGAGAACGGCTGTATCTCGCCCGGAGCGATCGGCTACGACATCAACTGCCTGACGGGTGACTCGGCCGTCCGGCTGTCTTTCGGCCGCCGACTGCCGATCGCCGACCTCCGGGAGCGGTTCGAGGACGAGCGCGCGGTGGTCGTCGGCGACGAGCCGACGGCGTCGGACATCAGGCTGTTCACCGAGTCCGGGGGCCGGCAGGTGTTCGAAATCGAGACGGAAACCGGTCGCACGCTACGGGCGACAGAGGACCACCCGCTCCGGACGCCCGACGGGATGGTGGATGCCGGCGACCTCGAGGCCGGCGACCCCGTTCTCGTCCATCCGTTCGAGGGTATCGACCACGAAGACCCCGAGGAGTTCACCGTTCTCTCGGAGTCGGACTTCGACGACGAGGACCCGCAGCTCGTCGCGTTCCTGAAGCGGAACGACCTCCTGCCGCTGAAGTCGACGGATGACGCGTTCTGTCGTCTCCTGAAACTCGCCGGATTCCACACCGGCGACGGCGCATTCCGGGGGCAGCAGACCTGGTTCTACGCCGACCCGGCGGATCTCGAGACCATCCGTGAAGACATCTCGACGCTCGGGTTCACCCCGTCGAGAATCTACTCGCGGGAGCGGGACCACGAGATAGACGGCAACGAGTTCACCCGAACCGAACACAGCGTGAAGGTCGGCGCACACAGTTTCAAGAAGCTGCTTCTCCGCCTCGGGGTGCCCGACGGTCCGAAGGTCGAATCCGACTTCACCCTGCCGGGGTGGTTCGACCGGCTGGCCGACTGGCAGCGGGCGCTCTACCTGTCGGCGTTCTTCGGGGCAGAGATGAGCGCGCCGTCGGCGGTATCGAACACCAACTTCTACGCCCCGACGGTCTCGCAGAACCGTCGGAGCGACGTCGCCGACGCCGGCGAACGGTATCTCTCCGGCATCGCGGACGCCCTCGAGTCGATCGGCATCGAGACGAACGACCTCGAACGGTTCGAGGCGGACGCGGAGGACACCGAGCGACTCCGGTTCGGCGTCAACACCGACCCACGGAACCTCGTCGAGTTCTTCTCTACGGTCGGGTTCAGCTACAACGCCGAGAAGGAGCGGATGGCGGCACTCGCGACGCAGTACCTCCGACGGAAGGAACACGTCATCGGTCGGCGCGCACGCATCGCCTCCGAGGTCGAAGCCCGCGCCGACGGCGGGGAACCGGTGTCGGAACTGAAGCAGCACTACGATGTCAACGACCGGTTCGTCGAACGCAGCGCCTGGAGCGGTCGTTCGGACCGACCGCGACCGCCAGCCGACTTCCCCTCCTTCAAGACGTTCTGCGACTCGACCGACGTCCGCGAGAACCTCACGGTTCCCGTCGAGGTCGAGTCGGTCGAGCCGGCCGGCCGGGAGCCGGTCTACGACATCGGCGTCGAACACGAGGCACACAATTTCGTCGCGGAGGGGTTCGTCGTCTCCAACTGCGGCGTCAGAATGGTGACGACGGACCTCACCTACGACGACGTCCGGGGGCGGGAGGAGGAACTCGTCGACGCGCTGTTCGACGCCGTCCCGTCGGGGCTGGGCGGCGGCGGGATCGCCGACGGGAGCGGCGACGCCCTCGAGGGGGCGCTGGAGCGAGGCGTCGACTGGTGTCTCGAGGAGGGGTACGCCGTCGAGTCCGACCTCGCCCGCTGCGAGGACGAGGGCCGGCGGCCGGACGCCGACGCCGCGGCAGTCTCGAAGAAGGCCAGGGACCGCGGCCGCAACCAGATGGGCTCGCTGGGGTCGGGCAACCACTTCCTTGAGGTCCAGCGCGTCACCGACGTCTACGACGCGGCGGTCGGCGACGCCTACGGCCTCGCCGAGGACCAGGTCGTCGTCCTCATCCACTGCGGGTCGCGAGGGCTGGGCCACCAGGTCTGCAACGACTACCTCCGCGACATCGAGGAGGCCCACGACGACCTGCTGTCGCGGCTGCCGGACAGGGAACTCGCCGCGGCGCCGGCCGGCTCCGAGCTCGCCGAGGCGTACTACGCCGCGATGTGTGCGGCCATCAACTTCGCGTGGGTCAACCGCCAGCTCATCACCCACCGGACCAGAGAGGTGTTCGCGGACGTCTTCGGCGAGCCGTGGGAGGAGCTGGGGATGGAGCTGCTGTACGACGTCGCTCACAACATCGCGAAAAAGGAGCGCCACACGGTCGGCGGCGAGGAGCGGGAGCTGTTCGTCCACCGGAAGGGGGCCACGCGGGCGTTCCCCGCCGGCCACCACGAGGTGCCGGCGGCGTACCGCGACGTCGGCCAGCCGGTCATCATCCCCGGCAGCATGGGCGCCGGCTCGTACGTGCTCCGGGGCGGCGAGGCGTCGATGGACGTCTCCTTCGGGTCGACGGCCCACGGCGCCGGCCGGCTGATGAGCCGCACGCAGGCCAAAGACGAGTTCTGGGGCGGCGACGTCCGGGACGACCTGGCGGGCGACGAGGTGTACGTGAAGGCCAACAGCGGCGCCACCATCGCCGAGGAGGCCCCGGGCGTCTACAAGGACGTCGACGAGGTGGTCCGGGTCAGCGACGAGCTCGGCATCGGCGACCGGGTGGCGCGGTGCTACCCGGTCTGCAACATCAAGGGATGACGGGCGTCGAGGTGCCGCTCGGCGACGGAACCGTCGCGGTGACGCTGCCGGACTGCGACGTGACGGTCGCGGAGCCGCCCGGCGGCGAGGCGGTCGACGTCCGGGCGGCCGCCGAGCGCGCCGTCGACGACCCGGTCGGGCCGGCGCTCGCGGACGTCGTCGCCCCCGACGACACCGTCGCGGTCGTCGTCACCGACCTCACGCGGGCGACGCCGGACGACGTGCTCGTCGACGTCCTGCTGTCGGAGCTGGAGCGGGTCGGCCTCGCCCGCGAGCAGGTGACCGTCGTCGTCGGCCTCGGGCTCCACCGGCCGATGACCGACGACGAGCTGGCGGCGATGCTGGGCGACCACGCCGACCTCGCGGTCAACCACGACCCCGACGACGTCGTTGAGGTCGGGACGGTCGACGGGACGCCGGTCGAACTCAATCGGCGGGTCGCCGCTGCCGACCGCGTGTTCTCGACGGGGATGGTCGAGCCCCACCAGTACGCCGGCTTCTCCGGCGGCGGCAAGACCGTCGCGGTCGGCGCCGGCGGCGAGCCGCTCATCCGGTACACCCACGGCCCGGAGATGCTGGCCCGCGACGGCGTCCGGCTCGGCCGCATCGAGGACAACCCCTTCCGGGCGGCCGTCGACGAGGCCGGCGACGCCTGCGGGCTGGCGTTCTGTCTGAACGTGACGCGCGGCCCGGCCGGGGTGCTGGACGTCGCGGCCGGCACCCCCCGGCAGGTCGTCCGAAAGCTGGCCGACAGCGCGCGCGAGGCCCTTTCGGTCGACGTCGACGACGGCTACGACGCGGTCGTCGCCGGGGTCGGCGCGCCGAAGGACGCCAACCTCTACCAGGCGACGCGGGCGGCGACCTACGTCGTCCTGGGCGCACACAACCCGCTCCGGGCGGGCGGCCGCGTGGTCGTGCCGGCCGCGCTGCCGGAGGGCGCCGGCGAGGGCACCGGCGAACGGCGGTTTTACGAGCGGCTCTCGTCGGCGAGCGACGCCGAGTCGCTGTACGAGCGGCTGCGCGCGGGCTACGAGCCGGGCGCACAGCGCGCCTTCGTCGTCGCGCGGGCGCTCCGGGACCACGAGGTCTACGTGACGAACAGTCAGGCGCCGGACGTCGTCGAGGAGTGTCTGATGACGGCCCGTCCGACGGTCGGCGACGCCGTCGCCCCGGGGAGCGACGTGCTGGTCGTTCCCGAGGCAATCGAGACGCTGCTCCGCTAAGAGGTGGCCGGCGCGGCGTTGGCCGCTCAGCCGCCGGTGTCGACGGTGACGCCATCGGCGTCGTCGTCGATCTCGGCCATCACGCGGTCGTGGAACTCCTGGAGGACGGCGGACTCGTCCTCCGCGAGGACGACGTCGCTGGCCATCAGCGTCGCCAGCCCGAAGGCCCGCGGCGTCGGCGAGTCGACCTCCTGGAGGTGGACGTCGATGTCGCCCGCCCGGACGCCGGCGACGAACGTCTCGACGGCCTCGACGTTCAGCTTGTCCTCCAGTATCTCCCGGTAGGTCTCCTCCAGCACCGCGAACTCCTCTTTTTCCTCGGCGAAGCCGAGCAGCATCTCGCTGGAGACCTGCTGCTGGCTGGCGGACTTCTCGTGACCTTTGTACCGCTTGAGGATCATCAGTGCCCGCGTGGCGTTGATGCGGAAGTACCGCTTCAGGAGGTCGGTGCCGTCGAGGGCGGCCCGCAGGTCGGCCCGGACCGCCGTCGGGTCGACGTCCGCCAGCAGCGACTCGAGGTCGACCTTCCGGTTCATCGGCATCGACAGCGTGAAGCCGTGGTCGGCGACGGCGACGGTCACGTTGGTGTTGGCCTCCTGTGCACACCGGTAGGCCAGCAGCCGCGAGAGGCCGTCGTTGAACCGCCGGCCGTAGTTGGCGTGGACGTAGTAGTTGCGCTGGTACTGGTCGTGGTCGAGCTCGACCTCGACGGCGAGCCGGCGGTCCGTCGAGACGCTGCGGGCGCCGCCGTACCGCACCTGGGCGTCGAACATCCGGGTGACCGCCCGGACGGTGTTTTCGTCCATCGGGAACTCCCGGAGCCACCGCCGGACCGCCGAGGGGCCGCCGGAGTCGAGCCGGTCGAGCAGCCGCCGCTGGAAGGCCAGTATCTCCCGCCCGAGGTCGTACGACAGCGGCAGCCGCTCGGAGAACCACGACGGCACCGTCGGCCGGGCGCTCGTCGGGTCGACGTACACCTTCGACCCACGCCGGTAGCGGTACTCGTAGCGCGACCCCCCGAGGACGAACACGTCGCCGCCCTCGAGGGTGTCGAGGTACTCCTCGTCGAGCTGGCCGACCCACTCGTCGCCCGACCGGGTGAAGACGTCGCAGGTGAACGAGTCCGGGATGGTGCCGATGTTGGTCATGTAGATGACGCGGGCCATCCGGCCGCGCTTGCCGACCAGCGGCGTCCCCGGCTCGAAGTCGTCGTAGTGGTACTCGCCGCCGGGCGGGTCGTTGCGGTCCCGCCACACCTTCGCGTAGACGTTCCTGTCCTCCATGCCCTCGTAGTCGGCGGTCAGATACCGGAACAGCCGCTCGAGGTCGTCGTCGTCGTACGCCCGGTACGGGTAGGCGCTCCGCAGGATCTCACGGATCTCCGCCTC
Organism: Haloarculaceae archaeon; assembly: GCA_018609665.1. Lineage (GTDB taxonomy): Archaea > Halobacteriota > Halobacteria > Halobacteriales > Haloarculaceae > Natronomonas. The sequence continues at coordinate 6,523 of JAHENN010000267.1, forward strand.
GGGCCGCGGGCCGTTGATGGCCATCCCGTACACCTGCTGGGTGGCGACGTCGTCGGCGTTTTCGGGGACGAACACCCGGTCGACGAACCCCTCCTCGGCCTTCTTCAGCATCACCGCACACTCGACGAGCTCGTCGCGGTCCAGGGCGACGACCCGGCCCTTCACCGTCTCGCCGAGCTGGTGGCCGGCCCGGCCGACCCGCTGCAGCAGCGCGGCGACGGACTTCGGCGAGCCGACCTGCACCACCAGGTCGATGTACGGCATGTCGATGCCCAGCTCCAGCGACGTCGAGGTGGTGACGACGTCCAGGTCGCCGGTCTTCAGCCCCTCCTCGATCTCCTTGCGGCGGCCCTTCGACAGCGAGCCGTGGTGACAGCCGGAGTCCGACTCGTCGAAGTCCGCCCGCTCCCGGAGGTTGTGCAGGACGCGCTCGGCGCCGGACCGCGTGTTCGTGAACACCAGCGTGTTGGTGTGGTCGTCGACCAGCTCCGTCAGCCGGTCGTAGAAGCGGTCGGTGACGACCTCCCGGGGCGTGTTGATGAGGTCGTCGGTCGGACAGGCGAGCTCGATGTCGAACTCCCGGACGAACCGGGCGTCGACGATGTCGTAGTCGCGGGGCGTCCACTCGCCGTCCTCGTAGCGGCCGCCGACGAGGAACTCCCCGACGGTCTCCAGCGGCTCGACGGTCGCCGAGCAGCCGATCCGCGTCGGCGACGTCTCGCACATCGCCTCCAGCCGCTCCAGCGACACCGCGAGGTGGGTGCCGCGTTTGTTCTCCGCCAGCGAGTGGATCTCGTCGACGATGACGTACTCGACGGTCTCGAGCTTCTTCTTGAACTTCGGGCTGTTCAGCAGGATGGCCACCGTCTCCGGCGTCGTGTTGAGGATGTGCGGCGTCGTCTCGAGCATCCGCTGGCGGTCGCTGTCGCTGGTGTCGCCGTGGCGGATGGCGTGGCGGATCTCGACGGGCTCCCCGCGGGCCTCCAGCTTCTTCGTGATGCCCTCAAGCGGCTCCGCCAGGTTGCGGTGGATGTCGTTGGCCAGCGACTTCAGCGGCGAGATGTACAGACAGTGGACGCTGTTGCCGAGGCCGTCGCCGGTCCGTGCCCGCTCGAAGAGGTCGTCGATGATGGCACAGAAGCTCGCCTGGGTCTTGCCGCTGCCCGTCGGCGCACAGACCAGCGTGTTCGTGCCGTCGTCGATGCGCGGAACCGCGCCCTTCTGCGGCGGCGTGAACAGCCCGCCGTTCTCCGGGACGAACGCGCCGAACTCCTCGACCCACCACTCCCGGACGGGCGGGGCGAGCCGGGCGAAGGCCTCCGCGTCGTCGATGGCGACCGTCTCGGGGTCGTAGTCGAACCCCCGGCCGGAGAGCAGTTCGCGAACGGCCGTCTCGGCGTCCGTCGGGGCCTCCGCGGTCATCGAACTCCGGTTGCATCTGGACCGTCAAGTGGGTTTGCCATGCGGGTGGTTTCGGGGCGGCCGGCTCCGAAACCGTCCTGGCTGACTGACCGGTCAGTCACCACGTGGCCGACGACCCGGACGCCGACCGCGACCGGACCGTCGTCGCGACGGTCATCGCCAGCACCTTCTTCGTCGGCTTCGGCGGCGGCGTCGTCTTCCCCATCATCCCCAACCTCGGGGTCGTTCTCGGCATCTCGCCGTTCCTGGTCGGGCTCATCCTGAGCGCCAACCGTCTCCCCCGGCTGGTCGCGAACGGGCCGGCGGGCGTCGTCGTCGACCGCGCCGGCACCCGGACGCCGTTCGTCGTCGGCCTCCTGGTGCAGGGGGTGGCGACAGCCGGCTACATCGTCGCCGTCGGCTCCGGCGTGCCGGCGGCGTGGTTCCTCGCGGCCCGCGTCGCCTGGGGGCTCGGCAGCGCGCTCGTGTTCGCGACCGCCTACACCATCGCCGCCGACGTCAGCGACGGCGGCTCCCGCGGGACGAACATGGGGCTCATCCGCGGCGGCGTCATCTTCGGGTTCCCGTCGGGGCTGGTGCTCGGCGGCGTCGTCGGCGACGCCTACGGGACGGTGGCGGCGTTCGTCGTCGCGACCGCCTTCGCGCTGGCCGCGAGCCTGCTCGCGTACCTGGCCGTCTCGGAGACCCACGTCGAGGGCGGCACCCGCGAGTCGGTCCGGCCGTGGGACGTCGACACCTCCGTGCCGGCGGTGACCGTCGGCCTCGTCAACTTCGCCGTCCTCTTCGCCTACATCGGCGTCGTCTTCGCGACGCTCGTGCTCTACCTCGAGCGGAACGGCCTCGGCGTCCTCGGGCTCGACCCGCAGGGCTCCTCCGGCGTGTTCATGGCCGCGACGGTCGTCTCCGCGGCCGTGTTCATGTTCCTCAGCGGCTACGCCAGCGACCGGCAGGGCTCTTGGATGCCGGCGCTTGTCGTCTTCCTCCTGCTGACCGCCGTCGGGCTCGTGGCGTTCGCCGCCGCGGAGACGGTGCCGACGCTTGCGACCGCCTGCGTGCTGGTCGGCGCCGGCCAGGGCGGCACCAGCGGCCCGCTGATGGCGCTGCTGGCGGACCCGACGCCCGACGAGCGGATGGGCCGGGCGGTCGGCACC
>JAHENN010000268.1 GCA_018609665.1 Haloarculaceae archaeon
GCCCTCAGTAGAACGCGATGGGGGTGCCGGCGGCCTCCTCCGTCGAGACCTTCTCCTGGGCGTCCTCGAAGTCCCCGGCCTGGATGTCCGTCCGGCCGTCCCGGATGGCGTACATGCCGGCCTCGGTGGCGAGACTCTCCAGCTCCGCGCCGGAGAACCCCTCGGTCGTCTCGGCGATGGCCTCGAGGTCGACGTCGTCGTGGAGGCTCATCTCGGCGGTGTGGATCTCGAGGATCTTCTCCCGGCCCTCGGCGTCGGGGTCGGGCACCTCGATGAGGCGGTCGAACCGCCCCGGCCGGAGGATGGCCCGGTCCAGCATGTCGAAGCGGTTGGTCGCGGCGATGATGGAGACGTCGCCCCGCTGGTCGAAGCCGTCCATCTCCGACAGCAGTTGCATCATCGTCCGCTGGACCTCGGCGTCGCCGGAGGTCTTCGACTCCGTCCGCTTGGAGGCGATGGCGTCGATCTCGTCGATGAAGATGATCGCCGGCTCGCGCTCGGCGGCCAGCTCGAACAGGTCACGAACCAGGCGTGCGCCCTCCCCGATGAACTTCTGGACCAGCTCGGAGCCGGCCATCTTGATGAACGTCGCGTCGGTCTGGTTGGCGACGGCCTTCGCCAGCATCGTCTTGCCCGTGCCGGGCGGGCCGTACAGCAGCACGCCCGTCGGCGGCTCGACGCCGACGGTCTCGAACTTCTCGGGGTTGGTCAGCGGGTCCTCGACGGCCTCCCGGACCTCCTGGATCTGGCTTTCGAGGCCGCCGATGTCGTCGTAGGCGACGTCGGGCTCGGCGGAGACCTCCATCGCCTGCGCCCGGGCGTCGGTCTCGGCGTCCAGCATCGTCTGGATGGCGAAGGAATCGTTGATCGCCACCCGGTCGCCGGCCTCGAGCCGGTCGTACAGCCGCGGGGAGACCTCGGTGAGCACCTCCTGGTTGTTGCCGTGCTGCTTCAGCAGCACCTGGTCGTCGGTCAGCTCCTCGACGGTGGCGAGGTACAGCGACGACGTCTTCAGCGCCTCGTTTTCCTCCTGCAGGTCGTTGACCTCGCTGCGGAGCTCGGACTGCCGGTCGCGGGCCGCGTCGAGCTGTTCGGTCAGCTCCTCGTGGACCTGCGAAACCTCGAGGTAGTGTTCGCGGAGCGCGTCCAGCCGCTCGGACTCGGACATCTCCGGATCTAGTTCCAGCGTCGGCCTGTCGGGGAGGGAGGGGCTATGCGACATGAGTTACTGATGGTAGGCGTTGGAGATTAAAAGTGGCTTTGGGTGTGGGAACCCCTCGTGCCGCACGGACGCCGTCGGCCGAATCGTGACCTCCGTCGACCGCCGGAATCCCCGGGCCGACACGGATTCCTCGGCCGCCGGCGCCCTACCCGTCCAGCGACTCGTATTCGCCGACCATCTCGTCGTACGTCTCGATGGCGGCCTTGACCGGCTCCGGCGACGACATGTCGATGCCGGCGGTCTCCAGCAGTTCCAGCGGGTACGCCCGCGAGCCGGACCGGAGGAACTCCCGGTAGTCGGCCGCGGCGGGGTCGCCCTCCTCGAGGATGCGGTCGACGATGGCGTTCGCGGCGCTGATGCCCGTCGCGTACTGGTAGACGTAGTAGGCCCGGTAGAAGTGCGGGATGCGCATCCACTCGCGGGCGATGCGGTCGTCGACGACGGCCGGCTCGTAGTAGTCGGCCTTCAGCCCGCGGTACAGCTCGTCCAGCCGGTCCGGCGTCAGCGCCTCGCCGTCGGCCGACAGCTCGTGGGCGCGGTGCTCGAAGGAGGCGAACATGGTCTGGCGGAACAGCGTCGACCGGAACCGCTCGAGGTACTCGTCGAGGACGGCCCGCCGAAGCGGCTCGTCGTCGACCGTCTCCAGCAGGTGGTGGGTCAGCAGTGCCTCGTTGACCGTCGAGGCCACCTCCGCGACGAAGATCTCGTAGCCGGAGTAGACGTGCGGCTGGGCCTCGCTGGTCAGCTCCGAGTGCATCGAGTGGCCGAGCTCGTGGGCCAGCGTGTACATCGAGGCGACGTCGTCCTGGTAGTTCATCAGGATGTACGGCTGGCTGTCGTAGGTGCCGCCGCTGTAGGCGCCGGACTGCTTGTTTGCCGTCTCGTAGACGTCGACCCACCGCGACTCCAGCCCCTCGGCCATCCGGTCGCGGTAGGCCTCGCCGAGCGGTGCGACCGCCTCGACGACGTGCTCCTTCGCGCGGTCGTACTCCAGATCCGGGGCCTCCTCGCCCGACAGCGGCGCGTAGAGGTCCCACATCCGCAGCTCCTCGACGCCGAGGCGGTCCCGCTTCAGCTCGGCGTGGCGGTGCAGGACGTCCAGGTTCGCCTCGACCGTCTCGACCAGCGTGTCGTACACCTCGACGGGGACGTTCGGCCCGTCCATCGCCGCCTCGCGGGCGGTCTCGTAGTTGCGCGCCCGCGCCAGCTTCCGGTCGGCGGTGACGCTGTTCTCGTAGGCCGTCCCGACGGTGTTGCGGTAGGCCGCCCACTCGCCGTAGAACGCCTCGTACACCCGCCGCCGGACGTCGCGGTCGGGGTGTTTCTGCAGCGTCGTGAAGTTCGACAGCGTGATCCGCCGCGGCTCGCCGTCGACGTCGACCGACGGGAACTCGATGTCGGCGTTGGTCAGCATGTTGTACACCTCGCCGGCGGCGCCGGTCACCTCCCCCAGGTCCGCCAGCAGCGCCTCGATTTCCGCCGAGCGGGTGTGGTCCTTCGTCCGCAGGACGTCGTCGAAGTAGTGGTCGTACTCCGCGAGGTCAGGGTTGGCCTCGACGAACGCCTCGATGGTCTCGCGGTCGACCGACTGCAGCTCCGGCTCGATGAAGCTGGCCGCGCTGGAGGCGTCGGCCGACAGCGACTGCGCCCGGGCCGTCAGCGCCTGGTACCGCTGGTCGGTCGTGTCCTCGTCCCGGCGCATCCGGGCGTACGCCGAGACGTTCGCCACGTCCCGCATGACCGACTCCCGCAGCTCCAGGACCGCCTGCAGCGTCTCGGCGTCCTCGGTGACCCGTCCCTCGTAGGCCGACAGCTCCTCGAGCCGCTCCTCGACCTCGGCGTAGGCCGCCTCCCACTCCTCGTCGTCGGCGAACAGGTCCGAGAGGTCCCAGGTGTACTCCTCGGCGACGTCGCTCCGCTCGGGAACCGAACTCATGGCCGTCGGTACGGCCGCCGAGGCCCTAAACCCGTCGTCACCGGTCC
>JAHENN010000269.1 GCA_018609665.1 Haloarculaceae archaeon
GGCGTTCAGCCGCCGGGCGCGGTCGGCGTCGCCGGCCTCGAAGGCGTCGTACACCGCCGCGACGGCCGCCGGGGCGACGTTCGCCAGCGCCAGCACGCCGCCGGCGCCGCCGGCCGAGAGCGCCTGTGCCAGCACGCCGCCGCTGCCGACCAGCAGGTCGAACGCCTCCCCGTCGGTCGCCCGCCGCGTCCGGATGAAGGCGTCGACGTCGCCGCTGGAGTCCTTCATCCCGGCGACGTTCGGGTGGGCGGCCAGCTCGCCGACAGTTTCGGGCGCCAGCCGGACGTCGGTGTAGGCCGGCACCGAGTACAGGTAGACCGGTATCGACGCGGCGTCGGCGACCGTCCGGTAGTGGTCAGCGAGCGCCGCCCGGTCGTGGCGGTAGTAGAACGGCGTGACGACGAGGGCGGCGTCGGCGCCCGCCTCGGCGGCGGCCGCGGTCGCCTCGACGGTCTCTCGCGTCCCCGGCCGACCGGTGCCGGCGAGAACTGGGACGGACGCCGCCTCGGCGACCGTCTCGACGACGGCCGTCCGTTCGGCGGCGCCAAGCAGTTCGGCCTCGCCGTTCGAACCGCAGGGGACGAGGAAGTCGACGCCGCGGGCCTCGAGCCAGGCGACCAGCTCCCGCAACCGGTCGTGGTCGACGTCGCCGTCGGCGTCGAAGGGGGTGACGAGCGGGGGTCCGATGCCTTCCATACCCCGACGCCGGCCGCCGGCCAGTTGTGGGTTTCGCCGCGGGACGGCCCCGCGTTTTTGTGCCACGGCGCCGTAGCGGCCCGCATGTACTCGGTCGTCGGCTGCTCGGACTGCCAGCACCTCTGGGTCGTCGAGGGGCGGCCGGAGACGACGCAGTGTCCCCGCTGCCGGACGCGGCACCGCTTCGAGAGGCTGAAGGCCTTCGCCGAGACGGACAACTCCGAGGCGGCCGCCCGCGTCCGCGGGTCGATGCTGGCCGACCGGGCCGACGACGGGGAGTTCGTCGACCCGGCGGAGGTCGACCCCGACGACGTCGGGATGAGCGACGAGGCGTACCTCTCGGCGGCGGGGCTGGACGCCGAGGCTGCCGCGGCGGCCGGCGAGCGCGCGACCGAGGGCGGCGGCTCCCGGAGCCGGCGGGAGGTCGTCCTCGACGCCCTGGCGGACCTCGAGGAGCCGACCGAGGCCGCCGTCCGCGAGTACGCCGCCGACGCGGGCGTCCCGGCGTCGTACGTCGAGCGGGCCCTCGAGAAGCTCCGCCGGGCCGGCGAGGTGACGGAGACCGACGGCGTCTACCGGACGCTGTGAGCGACGACGACGAGTTCCGGTTCGACCCCGCCGACGTCGGCTCGAGCGACCGCGACGCCGCGACCGGCTTCGACCCCGTGCCGGCGGTCATCGGCCTCGCGGTCGGCGCCGGCGGGCTGCTGTTCCTCGCGGAGCCGCTCGTCGACCCGGTGGCGGTCGGCGGCACCCGGCTGCCGGTCGCCTTCCTGTCGGTGGTCGTCGTCGCCGCCGGGCTGCTGTTCGGGGGCGGCGCGTACGTCCGCCGCGGCCGGCGCCGGATCGGCCTCGCCCACGCCGTCGGCGGCGTCGGCTGGGCGCTCGTGGCGGTCGGCACCGCCCTCGGCAGCGGGGTCGTTCTGTTCGCCGGCTTCGCGGTGCTGCTCGGCGGCTGTCTCTGGCTGGTCGCCGGCCTCGTTGGCTGACTCCGACGGGACTTTGTGGCGGTCGGCCGTCGCGCCGGTATGGAACGCGAGCCGACGACGTACAGCCGGCCGCTAGTCGTCGGCGGGCTGGCCGCGGTGCTGCTGGCGGACCTGGTGGTCGGGCTGTCGGACGGAGCGTTCGCCGGCTGCGGCGCCGCCGTCCTCTTGGCGGCCGCCGTCGTCCACGCGGCCGGCGACGAGCCCCGGGCGGCCGCCGGCTGGGGGTTCTTCGCCATCGGCTTCGGCTTCTTCGGCGTCTTCGGCGCCGACGACACGGTCGTCCTGCTGGCGGTCGGCTCGCTGCTGGTCGCCGGCCTCGCCCTGCAGGTGAGCCAGCGCGTCGAGGACCGGATGGACGCCGAGGAGTCCTGACCGGACCGCGCCGGGTCGGAGCAGACCCGGTCTGGCCGGACCCGGTCGAGCCGCGGGGCCGAACTGTACGTATAACGACCGGAGCGGACGGACCTGACCCGACCGCACCGGCGCGACCGGCCTCGCCACGCGGCGACTGCACGACCCGTCGCCGCGGTCCGGCCGGCCGCTACCGGCCCAGTTCCTCGTGGGCGCCCGCGAGGTTGTCGGCGGCCAGCGCCCCCAGCAGCGACAGTTCGCCGCCGAGGGCGGCCGCCGCGATGACCTCCGCCAGCGCGTCGGCGTTCGACCCGGCGGGGTCGCCGCCGCCGCCGACGCCGACCACCTCCAGCGCCTCGGCCTGCGTCGGGAGCGCTGTCCCGCCGCCGACCGTCCCCACCTCGAGCGACGCGAGGGTGACGCTGGCGTACAGGGCGCCGCCGGACGTCTCCGCGTCCGGCGAGGCCCCGCTCGCGCCGCTCGCGGGACCGCCGTCCCGGACCTCGGCGGTCGTGATGGCGTTGGCGCCCTCGACGACCTGGGCCATGTCCTGGCCGGTCGCCAGGAACGCGGCGGCGACGGTGTTGGCGGCGTGGGCGTTGAAGCCCAGCGAGCCGGCCTTCGCCGAGCCGACGAGGTTCTTCCGGGTGTTGGCCTCGACGATGGCCGCCGGCGTCGTCCCGAAGTAGTCCTCGACGATGTCGCCCGGAATCTCGACGTCGGCGGCGACGGTCCGGCCGCGGCCCTCGACGCTGTTGACGGCCGCAGGCTTCTTGTCCGAACAGAGGTTGCCCGACAGCGCGACCAACTCGGCGGGCGTCTCGCGCTCGACGACCTCGGCGGCCGCCTCCGTCGCGATGGTGGCCATGTTCATCCCCATGGCGTCCTTGGTGTCGTAGGCGAACCGGAGGAAGACGCTGTCGCCAACGACGTACGGCGTCACCTCGCGCAGTTCGCCGTGGCTCGTCGTCGCCTCGGCAGCCGCCGCGAGGGTCTCGAAGCTGTCCCGGACCCAGGCGGCGACCGCGCCGGCCTCGCCGACGTCGGCCACGCGGAAGACCGGCGCCCGGGTCATGGCGCTCTGCAGCACGCGGGCGGTCGCGCCGCCGGCGGCGCCGATCGCCGCACAGCCGCGGTTGACCGACGCCACGAGGGCACCCTCCGTCGTCGCCAGCGGGAGGTACCGCTCGCCGTCGACGGCGCCGCCGTCGATCGCGACCGGGCCGACGACGCCCATCGGCACCTGTGCGGCGCCGACCGCGTTCTCGATGTTCGACTCGGCGTCGGCGGCGTCGAAGGCGTAGGCGCCGACGGTCTCGAGGTCGGCGCCGGTCTCCTCGGCCAGCAGCCGGCGGCGGGCCTCGGCGGCGGCGTCGGCGTCGGCCCGGTCTTCGAGTTCGTGCAGGCGCAACTCGCCGTCCCGGACGGCCGCGACGAGCGCTGCGGTGTCCATACCGGCCGGTCGCGGCCCGGCGACTAAGGCGTTCCGTCACCGGCGGCAGTCCCGCGGCGGCCAGTCGGAACGGCGCGTGCCGGGCCGAGTCCGCCGTCGCTCGCGGACTCCCCGCCCCCGGCGGCTGCGCCTGGCTGCGCACGGCACGCGGCTGCGTCGGCTCGCACGTCGACCGGTCGGCCACCGCTTGCTCGACAAAACGCCGCCCCGGGCCCCGGCACAAGGCTTATTCCGGGTACTGAATACTCGAAACCATGCCATCCAGACGTGCCATCCTTCGCGGCGGCGCGACGGCAGCGGCCGTGGCGCTGGCGGGGTGTTCGGCGACCACCGGCCGGACGGACCCAACCGGTCGGTGGCAGTACGACCCCGAGGCCCGGTACGGCGTCACGACGGTCGCCGCAGGTTCGGTCGACCTCCAGGCGGTGCTGGACGCTCCGGTCGACGAGGAGTTCGTCGACGGGCTGTCCCGGGTCGACGGGAACGTAGAGAGCATCGACCTCGAGTCGGTCGAGACGGTCTCGCTTACGGGGTTCAACGACGTCGAGCGGAAGGTGTTCGGCATCTCGGTCGTCGCGCTCGGAGAGTTCGACCCCGGCGCCGTCGGAGACGAACTGACCGAAGGGAGCTACGACCCCACCGACTCGGAGTACGACGTCGACCGGTACGAGGACTCCCGCAGCGCCGTGGCGGTTCGGGAGGACGCTCTCGTATACGGCCAACTGGTCGGCGACGGGGCCGGGACGGACGACATGTCGTACGGGGAGTTCGAGATGGACCCGGCTCGAGCCCCGCTGGCCGCCGCCGAGGGCGACGCCGAGCGGTTCGGCGACCGGGAGAACGCGTCGACGCTGCGGTCGGAACTGGACGGCGACGTGACCGCGGCGGTCGACGTCGGGGCCGACGTCCGGGAGAGCCTGGGCGAGAGCTTCGGAGCGGAGCGCGAGTCGCTCGCGCGCATCGTCGAGTCGGTGCAGGCGTTCGGCTTCGACGCCACCTTCGAGGGGGACACGACAGCGCTGACCTACGCCGCCGTCGCCGACCCCGAGGAACTGGACCTCGAGACGGTCCGGTCGTTCCTCGAGGAGGTCGAGTCGACCGAGGGGTCGTCCATCGGAGACGTCTCGGTCTCCCGGGACGGCCGCGCGGTGGTCGCGTCGGCGGCGGCCGACACCCGGCGACTGATCGAGTCTCACAGGGAGGCGCTGTCCGGGCCCGAGGAGCGAACGCGGCCGACGCTGCCGCAGGTGGCGTTCAGCATCGAGCGGACGGCCGACGACCGGGTCCGGGTGACCCACGACGGCGGCGACGGGGTCGAGCGGCCGCTCACGATCAGGTTCGAGGCCGTCAGAGCCGACGGCACGGCGGGCGTCGCCGACGAGACCTGGCGGGACACCCCCATCACGGCGGGCGACGAGTACGTGACCAGAAACGAGGCGAGCGCCGGGGCCACCGTCCGCGTCATCTGGTCGAGCGAGGACGGGTCGACGGCGGGAACGCTCGCGCGAGCGACCGTTTGATTACCGACGCGCCCTGCCGTCCGGTATGACACAGGCGGCCGACCGCGTGTTCAAAAACGCCGAGGTCCACACCCTCGGGGAGCCGGACGAGACGTACGAGGCCGTCGCGGTCCGCGACGGCCGGGTCGTCCGGGTCGACTCCGCCCACGAGGTCGAGTTCCTCGTCGGCGTCGAGACCGACGTCGTCGACTGCGACGGCGGCGTCCTCCTGCCGGGGTTCATCGACGCCCACACGCACATGGAGGTCGTCGGACGGCGGCTCGTCCACGCCGACCTCGGGGGGGCGGCCGACCGGGAGGCGGCCGTCGAGCGGCTGGCGGCCGTCGCCGACGACGACCCGGTGCTCGGCTACGGCTACGACGAGTCGACGTGGCCCTCCGGGGAGTACCTCACCCGCGAGGAGCTGGACGCGGTGGCCGACGACCGGCCGGTCGTCGCTTTCCGCGAGGACCTCCACACCGCGTCGGTCAACTCGGTCGTCCTCGAACGATACGGCGAGGAGCTGCCCGAGGCGGGCGTCGAGCGGCGGAACGGCGAGCCGACCGGCGTCGTCCGCGAGGACGCCGCGGAGTTCCTCCGGACAGAGACGGCGCCGGACCGCGAGGAGACCCGGGAAC
>JAHENN010000270.1 GCA_018609665.1 Haloarculaceae archaeon
CGGCACCTGGTGTTTCTCCTCGGCGAGTCCGGCTTCTTCGGCGTACTCGTAGAGTCGTACCGAGCGGATTCGCTGTTCGACGGCCTGTGCGCCGCGATAATCGTCTCCGCGGTTGATCTCGTTGACACCGATTTCGTAATCGGCGTTTCCGGTCGGCTGCCGGACGACTTCGTTCACGTCGTCGGCGAACTGCTCGGAGATTTCCGCGTCCTCGTCGTAGAAGTTCAGGACTGCACGTTCTTCGCCGTGCTTGAGGTGGCCGTCGCCGACCATCCAGCCCAGAACCCGCCCTTCCTCGGCGGAGCCGTGTCGTCCGAACTCGCCCTTGCGGTTCTGGATATGAGCCGTGTCGCCCGACTCGAGGTTCCCCGCTTCGACCCAGCCGTCGTCGGTCATCACGCGGTGGTCGGCGGTCAGCCGGAGTTCGTAGCCTTCCTCAGTTGTGAGCTTGTAAACGTCTTTTTCGCCGGTCTTGTAGACGCTGCTGGCCTCCTTGACTCGGTCCTCGCTCAACCTGCCGTCGACGACGACGTCCTGCGCGACGCCCTGCTCGTACAGCTCTTCTGCAGGAACTAGACCGTTTTCGGTGCTGATGAGCGTATCTCCAGTCAAGCAGGGGTTCGTCGCCAGTATCCGGTGGTCCGGGTGCTTTTCGACGTCGAAGGAGTGTTCCTTGTTGATTCGCTCGAGATAGACGACGCCGGGCTCGCCGTTCTCGTGGGCGCCCTCGACGATGTCGTCCCACAGTTCCCGCGCCGGAATGGAGAGATCCTCGCCGACCTCGACGTACTCGCCGAGGCCGAACATGTCGTACAGCTCCTTCGTCTCGGGGGTGGTGACGTGGGCCTCGCCGGTTCTGGGGTTGGTGAACGTGAACTCCTCGTCGTTCTCGACTGCCTCCATGAAGTCGTCGGTGATGCCGACGGAGATGTTGAAGTTCGAGAGGTGGCCCTCGACGGCGTTGCGGAGGTGTTCGGGCACCTTCCCGTCGTCGTCGATGAGCTCGCGGGCCTCCTCCAGGGCCTCCTGGAAGGAGGTGTGGGTGAAGTCGTCGGGGTCGTTCAGCCGCAGCGTCTCCGCCAGGGAGACGTCCTTGTTCTTGGCATGGATGAACTGGATGACGTCCGGATGCGAGACGCGCATGACGCCCATCTGGGCGCCCCGTCGGGCGCCGCCCTGGGCGATGGTCTCGCACATCTGGTCGTAGGTCCGCATGAACGTGATGGGGCCGGAGGCGATGCCGCCGGTCGAGCCGACGGCGTCGCCGTACGGCCGGAGCCGCCAGAAGGCGTAGCCCATGCCGCCGCCGCTGTTGTGCGAAACGATGCCGTCGGTGACGTATTCGTGGTCGTCGGCGACGGTGATGTCGTGGACGGTCGCGTCGGCCGATTCGGTCACCGACTCGACCTCGACGGTGTATTCGGCCTCACCGTCGTAGGAGTCGCGGGCGTTCACCGACTCGATGCTCTCGAGTGCGGTCTCCCGGCGTTCGTCGATGAATCCGACGTCACGGAGGAACGACTCCCGGCCCCGTCCGGTCGTCGGGACCAGCCCGTAGTACGGGTGGGCCTCCTCGTCGCGGATGACGGACTTCTCGACCGGGTAGCCGAGCCCCATCATGAGCGTCGCGACGTCGTCGATGGCCTCCTCCGAGGAGCTGTAGAGCTTGGGGTAGGTGTCGTCCAGGAGCGTCCCGTCGGCGGTGAAGTAGCCACGCAGGAACGATTCCACCGCGTCGGCGGGGGCTCGCTCGACCACCTCCGGGACGCGTGCCGACTGCGCGTCGTCCTTGCAGTCGAAGTTCGCCTCCCACCAGCGTCTGATCTCGTGGCTGTTGATCGTCACCTCGAAGCAGCCCTCGGCGAACGTCGTCGAGGCCTTCGTGTCGAACAGCGTCCGGGACAGCTGGTCGATGTACTCGGCAACGCTCTCGCGGCCGACGTGGAACCGGACGCCGTCCGCGTGCCAGGAGCCGTCACCGAGCCAGAGGCCGACCAGTTCGGCGAGTTCGTCGCTCAGACGCGCCGGCTGGGAGACCGTCTTCACGGGCGTCCCGTTCGGCTCGAGGTCCTGGCGGGCCCGGAACCGCTGGATCGACGCCGACTGGACGCCGAGCGATTCGGCGATTTCCGAATCCGTGTGACCGGTCTCGTGTAGCCGCTCGGCCTCCGTCTCGTCGAACGAACTCGAGCCGGGATTGCGCCCGCCGCTACCGTTGGGCGGTAACTGGAGTTCCTCGCTCCGTCGGCGCTGCACCGTCGACTTCCCGCAGTCGAGCCGCTCGGCGATCTCGTAATCGGAAAGGCCCTCGCGGTGCAGTTCGGCGATGGCCTCGTTGTCGACGCCGCGGCTCTCGCTCCACTGTGCGCCCGACGCCACGGACTCCAGCGCCGGCCGCTCCCGTTCCGTCTCGCGGAGCCAGCCCAGCGCGTAGTGGACGTCCTGCCCGGGGTCGATCCGGTCGAACCGGGTCCACTCGCCGTCGACCTCGATCCGGTGGTTCGGCGTCCCCCGGATCGAGAGGCCGTTCGACAACTCGACGGTCAGCGTCTCTGCGTTCTCGTACTCGTGGGTTTCCTCCACCCGCCGATACCGGAATCCCGAGGGCGACCGCTGGAGGATGCGGTCGCCGGCCTCGACCTCGGAGACGCCGACGATGCCCTTGTCCTCGACCGTCACCGTCGAATCGTCGGTCAGACACTGGAACACCTGGGCGGCCTCCTTGGCGGTCTGGTGGATGTCGTCGATGTCGTCCTCCGGGGAGTCGACGAAACACGCCGACAGCTGCTGGAGCTCGTCGCCGGCGTTCATCAGCGTCGGCGAGTTGGGCATGAACGCCAGCCGCTCCATCAGGTCGCGGAACTCCTCGGCCTTCTCCTCGACGTGGTCGCGAATCTCGGCGGGCAGTTCGGGGACCAGCGTCTCGTAGGCGAACTTGTTGACGTTGTGGACCGACAGCGTCGTCTCGGCGTCGTCGTCGGCGGTGACGCCGGCGCCGAACACCTCGGCGGCGAGCTCGTCCCGGCGGGGGTGGTCGGGCTTGAGCTGGTCGGGCGTCACCGTGACCTCGCGGTCGCAGCGGTCGGCCTCGAAGACCGCCTCCGCCAGCGCGATGTTGTTCGCGACCCGCTCGAAGAGCTCCTCCTGGTCCTCGACAAGGTCGCCGTCGGCGTCCTTCCGGAGGTAGCGGGCCGGCAGGATGTTGTGGTAGGCGTTGTCGGTGAGCCGGTCGGCCATCGTCTCGCCCTCGGTCCGCTTCACCGGGAGCGTGATCTCGTCCGCGGAGGGGTCGGCGCCTGCCATCACTCTGCCCTCCCGACTCGAGCGTGCGGTTCGGCGGCGATACGTGCGAAACTGCGGTGGGTGACGTGGATCATTCGTGACGACGAGTGCGTGTACGGCGGTGCCGATTAACCCTTCGACATCGGCGGGTATCTCTCGGAAGTTCGATACGTTCGAGGCGCCGGCTGCGTCCGGGCCGGCGGATGAATGTGCGCGTGTCCTTCGCGCGTACGAGGAAACAAATCCGCCCGGAGTGGTATAAGGCTCACCGGACCGGAGTGAAACTGAAAGTAGTACCGGCAGAACCACAAGACCGAAGCGGTGTTTCCATTGGAAATATTCGGGGGTTCGGGCGGAGGACACTCGGGGGGTCGGCGACGCGATGGGGGCCGCCGCCGCCCGGTCGAGCGACGCCGTCGGGGCGGCCGGGCCGCCGACGCCCCGGAGCGGGCGGCGGCGGCGCTACCGGCAGACGTGTACGTGCCGTGATATTTGTCCCGGCGGCAGTCAGCCGCGGGCCCGCTCGAGGAAGTTGGCGACGAGGTCGTGGCCGACGCCGGTCAGCACCGACTCGGGGTGGAACTGGACGCACTCGATGGGGTGGTCGCGGTGGCGGATCCCCATGACGACCTCCTCGCCCTCGTGGGTCGTCGTCGCCGTCACGTCGAAGCACTCCGGGACATCGCAGGCGACCAGCGAGTGGTAGCGGCCGCCCTGGAACCCCTGCTCGAGGCCGGCGAACACCCCTCGGCCGTCGTGGTCGACCGGAAACGCCTTGCCGTGGACCGGGTCGGGCGCCCGGCCGACGCTGCCACCGTACTCGTGGACGGCGGCCTCCAGGCCGAGGCAGACGCCCAGTGTCGGCACCTCGGTCGATACCTCCCGGAGGACGTCGGCCGTCACGCCGACGTCGCGGTCGTTCTTCGGGTGGCCCGGCCCCGGCGAGATGACCACCGCGTCGGGACCGACGGCCTCCACCGCCGACAGCGACGCCGAGTTCCGCAGCACCGCCGTCTCGACGCCGTCGTGCTGGCTGACGTACTCCACGAGGTTGTACGTGAACGAATCGTAGTTGTCGACGAACAGCACGCGTGTCATCGGGTCGCCTCCTGGTCGTTGGGGCCGGAGTCGACCTCGATGCGGTCCAGCGCCGCCAGCACGCCGTCCATCTTCTTTTCCGTCTCGGCGTACTCGGCGGCGGGGTCGGAGTCGGCGACGATTCCGGCGCCGGCCCGGACGGTGACGCGGTCGGTCCCGTCGACGCCGCGGCCCCGCTCGACGGTCGCCGTCCGGATGACGATGGCGAAGTCGGCGTCGCCGCTCCAGGAGTAGTAGCCGACGCCGCCGCCGTACACCCCACGGGGTTCGGCCTCGAGGTCGTCGATGATCTCCATGGCGCGGATCTTCGGCGCCCCGGCGAGCGTGCCGGCCGGGAACGACGCCCGCGTCGCGTCGAAGGCGTCGCGGTCCTCGCGCAGCCGGCCGGTCACCGTCGACTCGATGTGCTGGACGTGGCTGTACTTCAGGACGTTCATGAACTCCTCGACGCGGACGCTGCCGGCCTCGCTCACCCGCCGGACGTCGTTGCGCGCGAGGTCGACGAGCATCGTGTGTTCGGCCCGCTCCTTGCCGTCGGCGAGCATCTCGCCGGCGAGTCGGCGGTCCTCGACGGGGCTGGTGCCGCGGTCGCAGGTGCCGGCGATGGGGTTGCTCATCACCTCCCGGCCGCGGACGGACACGAGCGTCTCCGGCGAGGCGCCCACCACCGCGAGGTCGTCGTAGTCCAGCACGTACATGTACGGCGAGGGGTTGACCGCCCGCAGCGCCTCGTACAGCGCCAGCGGGTCGACGTCGCCGTCGAGTTCCCGCGTCCGGGAGATCACCCCCTGGTAGATGTCGCCGTCGAGGACGTGCTCCTTGGCGCGGGCGACGGCCGCCTCGTAGTCGTCTCGCGGGCCGGCGCGCTCGGCGACCGGCCGGAAGCCGTCGGTCGCCGGCGGGCCGGCGTCGGCCAGCAGGTCCTCGACGCGGTCCCGCTCGGCCAGCAGGCGGTCGTAGACGGCGTCGGGGTCGTCGCCCGCCCGGACGACCGGCGTGAACACCAGCGACACCGTTCCGGCCGCCTCGTCGAAGGCCAGCGTCTTCGTCGCGAGGACGAACTGCGCGTCGGGGAACCGCGAGTCAGGCCGCTCGAGGCCGACCTCCTCGAGCCAGAGGTCGTACACCGCGTCGTACGCGAGGAAGCCGACGAGTCCGCCCTGGAGCCGCTGGCGGCCGGTCTCCGGGAAGTTCCGCAGCGTGACGTCCGGCAGCGCCGCCCGCAGCGAGTCGAGCGTGTCGCCGCCGTTCGGCTCCAGCAGCCCCTCGTAGCGGTCGTCCAGCACGTCGACCGACGTCTCGCCGTCGACGGTGACGACCGCGGCGGGGTCGTAGCCGACGAAGGAGTAGCGGGCGTGGCGGTCGGCGCCGCGACCGGGGTCGGGGCCGGCGCCGGCGGTGAACGCGCCGTCGGGGTCGCTGGAGGCGACCTTCTCGGCGCTCTCCAGCAGGAAGGCGTAGCCGTCGTCCGCGCCGGCGTCGCCGTCGGCCGTCCGGCCGGTCAGCGCCGCGTACGCCGAAAGCGGCTCGGGGTCGGCGTCCAGTTCGGCGACGGCGCGGACGACCGCCGGGCCGTCGGTCGCCGCCGCCCGGAACGACGCCCGGGAGATCACGGCCGGGCCCCCGCCTCGCGGACGAACGCCGAGACGGCGTCGGGGTCCTTCCGGCCGGGAGCGGCCTCGACGCCGCTGGCGACGTCGACGGCGAAGGGGTCGACCGTCTCGACGGCGTCGGCGACGTTGTCCGGCGTCAGCCCGCCGGCCAGCACGACCGGCGACGACAGCGTCGCCGCCAGTTCGCGCGTCCGGGCCCAGTCGTGGGTCTCGCCGGTGCCGCCAGCGCCGGACTCGTCCAGCGAATCCACGACGAGGGCGTCGGCGGCGTCGTCGAAGTCGGCGGCCGTCTCCGGGCCGACGGCGCGCAGCACGCCGACATCGACCGTCGAGGACAGCCGCGCCGTCTCCGCGGGCGCGAGGTCGCCGTGCACCTGGACGGCGTCGGGACCGACGTGGTCAACGAGGTCGGCCGCCGCCGCCGGCGTCTCCGGCATCGTCACGAGGACGGTCGTCGCGAAGGGCGGCGCGGCCAGCGACAGCTCGGCGGCCCGGTCCGGCGTCACCGACCGCGGCGTGTCGGCGTCGACGCCGGCGATGAGCCCGACCGCGTCGGCACCCGCTGCGACCGCCGTCCGGAGGTCCTCGGCGTTGGTGATCCCGCAGACCTTCGCCCGGGTCATGGGTCGAATCCGCGGAGTTCCTCGAGGCGGGCAGCCGCCGCGCCGGAGTCGATCGACTCGCGGGCCGCGTCGACGCCGCCGGCGAGGTCGTCGGCCTCGCCGGCGACGTAGATGGCCGCGCCCGCGTTCGCGAGGACGATGTCCCGCTTTGCGCCCTCGACGTCGCCCTCGAGAATGCCGCCCATGTCGGCGGCGTTGTCGGCCGGCGAGCCGCCGGCGACCGCCTCCAGCTCGTAGCCGTCGACGCCGAGGTCCGCCGGCGTGACCGTGTACTCCGCGACGGCGTCGCCGTCGACCTCGGCGACGGTCGACTCGCCGTGGACGGCGAACTCGTCGAGGCCGGCGCCGTGGACGACCAGCGCCCGCTCGACGGCCATCCGCGACAGCGCCTCGGCCAGCACCCCCACGAGGCCGGGGTCGTAGACGCCGACCACCTGGGCGTCGGCGCCCGCGGGGTTCGTCAGCGGCCCGAGGACGTTGAATATCGTCCGGGTGCCGAGCTCCTGCCGGGGGCCGATGACGGCCTTCATCGCCGGGTCGAAGACCGGCGCGAGCAAGAACCCGACCCCGCGGTCCTCGATGCACGTCTCGACCGCGGGCGGTTCGGCGTCGATGGTGACGCCCAACTCCTCGAGGACGTCCGCGCTACCCGACGACGACGACACCGAGTAGTTGCCGTGTTTGGCGACGGGGACGCCGGCGCCGGCGACGACGAACGCGCTCGTCGTCGAGACGTTGATCGTGTCGTGGCCGTCGCCGCCCGTCCCGCAGGTGTCGACCAGCGGGCGCCGGGCGGGGTCGATGGTGCGGGCCGCCTCGCGCATTCCCTGGGCGAACCCGGCGATCTCGGCCTCCGTCTCACCCTTCGTCCGGAGCGCCGCGAGCAGCGCGCCGATCTGTGCCTCGGTCGCCTCCTCGAAGACGAGCGTCGACGCCGCCCGGGCCTCCCCGGCGGAGAGGTCCTCGCCGCCGGCTGCTCGCTCGATGTACTCTTTTATACTGGTCATCGATGTCCAATCCTGTGTTATAATGTACAAAGGAGTACATTAGAATAAGCCTGTCGTTAGGCTACCGATTCGTACGAACGATGAGAACGCGAGCGGAACCGTTACTCCCCGCCGTCCCAGACCGGAGCGGGAACGGCGGGGTACTCGGTGACGGTCGGGATACCGGAGGTGCCGGGCTGGCACTCGCCGCCCGAGCAGTCGGCGGTAGCGCCGACGCTACCGAACGGCGCCCCGACGTTGGCCTCCCCGTTGGCCGTCGAGTCGTCACCACGCACCATCGGGTCGGTGGAGTACTCCTTGCCGTTGCCGTCGTCGTACGTTGCCGAGGGGTTCGTCCCGATGTCACCGGAGTAGACGAGACCGCCCGCGAAGCCGTACACTTGGGGACCGTCGTCCTCGTCGTCCAGCGTCACCCGGTAGTAGACCCGCACGACACGGCCGTCCTTGTACGGATCGTTCCTGAAGACGATCACGTCGTACTCGGGGTCGTCCGGCGGGTTGTTCGGGTCGACCGCGGGGTCGTCGGGGTTCACGACCTCACACTGGTTCGGCGCCGCGCCGGTGGCGAGGTTCACGACGCCCCGGGGCGTGATGAACGGCGGGATCGGGTTCGGAGCGTCCTCGGGGAGGTCGTCCTGCGAGGGCAGTTCCTCGTACGGAACGTTCTCGTTCACCCGGCCCGGGACGTCCGTGCAGGTCTCCTCGGGCGTGTCGGTGCCGAACTCGACGGTCACCGTCTCAGAGTCC
>JAHENN010000271.1 GCA_018609665.1 Haloarculaceae archaeon
GTCGCGCCGCCGTCCCAGCCGGCCGCGACGGCGTCGGCCGCCGCCAGCGCCCGCTCGAGAGCGCGTCGGTGCGCCGAGAGCAGCCGCGCCCGGACGGCGTCGGAGTCGGTCACGTCGGAGCGACGGCCCCGGCGGGCTAACCGCTGTCGGAGTCTGCACGTTCGGTCGTCCTCCGAGCAAGGTATCGCGCTGCCCAGCATTCTCCGGCCGACTCGCCCGCGAGAGTGTGCTCGTGTGTGGTACGGGTGATTCGTCTATGATTTCGGTGAAATGAGCCGCAACACCTCGAAAGCCCTCGCGGCGCTCGCCCGTTCAGTCCGACAGGGACCGCCGGTTGATCCCATAGCGGCCTGGTGGACCGAAGCGGGCCGAGGGCTTTCGAGGTGTCAACGTCGAGCCCAAGACAAGCGTCTCAGTTCGTTCCATGCAACCTCCGTATCGACCAACCCGTACCACCTGCGCCCGGCACGGTAGCAGATACGCGCGACTGCGCAGTACGGCTCGTCGCGACGGCTGACAACCTGTCGAACCCGTTCGTATCGGTGGTCCGGGCGTGGAAGCCGGACCGCGGGACCGATGGGTACGGTCGCGGGGCGCCCGTCTGGTCCGTTCCCGACGGTCAGACGTCCCCGTCGTCGAGGAGTTCGACGAGCCCGGCGGCGCCGAGCACCGCAGCCAATCCCGCCGCGAGGCCGAACCCCGGGGCGTCCCCCTCGCTCGGTCTCGTGACGGTCGCCCCTCCGGGAGATGTGGGCGTGACGGTGTCGCCCGGCGTCCGGGTCGGTGTCGGCGTCGGCGTCTCGGTCGGTGTCGGCGTCGGCGTCTCGGTCGGTGTCGGCGTCGGCCGGTCGAGGTCCTCGCCGTCGTAGGGGCCGAGTGCGTACCGGTCGCGGTCGCGGGGGAGGGACGGGAGCGCCGCCGACCGGACGTAGCGGTCCAGCCAGTCGGCCGTGGAGTCGTCCGTCGCCGTCACGACCGCCTCGACGAACCCGTCGTACGTCGTCAGGTCCGGGTCCGCCGTCCCGAGGACCGACGTCAGCGTGCGCTCGCCGCCGGACCGCTCCCTGATCTCCGTATCGAGCGCCCCGAGCACGTGTGCGCCCTTGAGATAGTCGGCGTTCGTAGCACTGTCCGGACCGATGTCGGCGAGCACGATGTCGGCGTGTTCCTCCGTTTCGAGCGTCGAGCGGAATTCGCCGAACGACCCGACCCCGGCGTGGACCGAAACGAGGTAGCCGAAGTACTCCGCGGTACCCTCCTTCAACCAGTACACGTCGCCGGTCCCGAACACGCCGTACAGGGTGTGGACGTACTCGTGCATCGGGACGTTGCTGATGCCGTCGACGGCGGTGGCTTCCTCCCCGAACAGCGCCACGTCCTGGTAGAGGACGTTGGCCGGGGGACCGCGGTCCCAGTTGGTCTCCGGCAGGACGAACGCGTTCGTCCCCGAGACCGTCAGCCGGGGCTCGAGGATGCGGCTGCCGACGCCGAACCCGTCGAGGATGTCCTCGACGTCCGGCGTGTGGGCGACCCGTTCGGAGACGACCACCGACTGCGGTCCGGTCTGCAGGTCGCGCGTCTCGACGCGGTGCGGGCCCGCGAACGCGAAGTACGTGCCCGCGAACCCGTCGCCGTCGAACGTCGTGTCGACCCTCGTGTCCACGACGTCCGGGTTCCCCTCCCAGGACCACTGGTGGTCGGGGACGACCTGCGGGCCGAGCGCCTCCGTCGCTCCGTCGGCCGTCGTGGTGACGTAGCCCGGGAAGTCGCCCTCGCGGTAGTTCTGGCCTCGCATCTCGACGGCGACCGCGAGCGTCGGAGAGGAATCGCCCTCCCAGTTGAACTCGGTCTCCGACTCCCGCTCGAACGACTCCGACCGGCGGAGGGAGGCGCCGTCTCTCGAGAGCGAGCGGACCGTCATCTCGAGTCTCGTCAGCTGCGGCGGGAGGTCGTACTCGAGTTCCGTCACGAACGCGCTCTCCCCGGGTTCGAACCGGACGGTCCGGGCCACCTCGATGAAATCGTCGGCTGTCGTTCCGACGGCACCTCGCCCGACGCCCGCCACCGCGCCCGCGGTCCCGACGGCGCTCCCCGCCACGGCTCCGAGAACCCGTCGACGAGTTGTCATGCGGACCCCGTGCAGGTTCCGGTTACTTAATACTATCGTGGGCGCATGACGGACGTCCGAAACGCCGTCCGGGGCGGCAGTCTACGACCCGTCGTCGCGGAGCTCTTCGTGAAGAACACGCGCGGGAGACGGCAGGAACCAGCCCGGTCGACGCGCGCCTCGACGCACCGGGCCGGGTTCCATCGCCACCGAACGGCGAGGCCGTGTCATCAACCACCCTTAAGTACCGACCACACCGACGGAGGGCATGGACCGAAGCGTCGTCGCCGACGCCGTCAAACAACTCCGGGGCGCCGGGCTCGGCGCCGTCCGGGAGCTCTGCTGGCGGTCGTACCTCCGGTACGGCCGCCGGCTGTCGGCGGACCCGGTGTTCGAGGCCGACTGGGACCTGCTTGTCGTCCTCGACGCCTGCCGGGCGGACCTGTGGGCCGAGACCGTCTCTCTGGACGGCGACCTGCCGGTCGGGACGACCCGGCTGTCGCCCGGCGGCACCTCGACGGAGTGGCTCGATGCCGTCCTCGGGCGGCCGGCGGCGGCGCTGTCGTCGGTCGGCTACGTCACCGCCAACCCCTACAGCGACGACCACGTCGACGGCGACGCGCTGGGCCACCTCCGGGAGGTGTGGCGGGACGCCTGGGACGACGACCTCGGCACCGTCCCGCCGCGGCCGGTGACCGACGCCGCCGTCCGCGCCGGCCGCGAGCGCGACCTCGACCGGCTGGTCGTCCACTACATGCAGCCGCACTTCCCGTCGGTTGCCGACGACAGCGGCGACGGCGACGACCGCGACGACCACGAGGACGGCATCGCCCTGGAGGCCTTCGGCGACCGCCCGCTGTCGGTGTGGGAGGACCTCCGGTTCGGCCGCCGCTCGCGGGCCGACGTCTGGGCCGCCTACCGCGCCAACCTCCGGGCGGTCCTCGACGACGTCCGGCTGCTGCTGTCGAACGTCGACGCCGACCGCGCGGTCATCACCGCCGACCACGGCAACGCGTTCGGCGAGTGGGGCATCCACGGCCACGCCGCCGGCCTCGCCCTCCGCCCGCTCCGGGAGGTCCCGTGGGCGGCCACGACCGCGACCGACGAGGGGGGCTACGAGCCGTCGGCTGCCGCCTCCGAGGCCGACCGGACGGCGGCGCCCGACGACGTCGCCGACCGGCTCGAGTCGCTCGGCTACCGGTAGTCGACGACCGGCGCCCGGTGACCGTCGCGGAACGTAACCGTCTTGTCGGCCGCCGCCGCGGGTTGTGGCGTGCCCGCCGACCGCCCGAACGTCCTCGTCGTCTGCGTCGACTGCCTCCGCGAGGACCACGTTGCCGAGGCGGCCGCCGACACGCCCTTCCTCGACTCGCTCCGGGAGACGGGGCTGGCCGCCGCCGAGATGTACGCCGCCGCGACCACGACCAGCCCCTGCGTGGCGAGTCTGCTGACCGGGACCTACGCCGAGCGGCACGGGATCCTCTCGCTGGACGTCGGCCCGCTCGCCGACGACGTGCCGACCTTCGCCGGCCGGTTCGGCGACGCCGGCTACCACACCGCGGCGTTCGTCACCGGGCCCCTGGTCGCGGAGACGGGCCTCGACCGCGGCTTCGACGACTACCGCTACCGCGAACCCGAGGAGTCGCTGTTCGGCCCCTGGCGCGAGACGGCCCGCGACCGGCTGGCCGACCTCCCGGAGCCGTTCGCCGCCTACCTCCACCTCTGGGAGCTCCACGAGGACGTCCACGTCCCGCCGGCGTTCGACGAGCCACGGTACGGCGAGACGCCGTATGCGCGGGCGCTGTCGGCGCTGGACCGCGAACTCGAGGCGCTGCTGGAGACGCTGCCGGACGGGACGCTCCTTGCCGTCCACGGCGACCACGGCGAGTCGATCACCAACCGCCACAGCCCGCTCCGGCTCGGGCTGAAGTCGCTGCGGGACGCCCTGAAGTACTACGGCGGAATCGACACCCGCGGCCCGGTCCGCCGGCTGAACCGCGCGCTCGCCGACCGCGGCGCCGACGTCCCCGACCACTACCTCGAGAACGGCCACGGCGAGAACGTCTTCGACTTCGCGGCCAACGTTCCATTCGTATTGTCCGGCCCGGGCATCGAGCCGGCGACCGTCGACGCGACGACCCGGCAGGTGGACGTCCTGCCGACGCTGCTGTCGGCGGCCGGCGTCGACGTCCCCGACGTGGACGGCGCGTCGCTGCTGCCCCCCGGCGCGGTCGACGACCGGCCGGCGTACGTGCGGGCCTGCGGCGCCTCGCTGCGACGGCGGGCCAACTGGGCGCGGGCCGTCCGCGCCGACGGCCGGAAGTACGTCGAGTACCCGGACCGGGCGTGGCCGGCGGCGCTGTACGACCTCGAGGCCGACCCCGCGGAGCTGGACCCCGTCGTCGACCCCGACCCCGGGCGGGTCGCGGCGCTGCGGCGACGGTTCCCCGACGCCGACCTCGGCGAGGGCGACCGGCTCGACGTCGACGACCGGCTCCGGGCGCTCGGCTACCGGTAGTCAGCCGGCCCGGCCGCGAACCCCGAGGGCGGCGACGGCGGCGGCGCCGACGGACGTCGTCAGCAGGAAGCCGCCGACGCTGAA
>JAHENN010000272.1 GCA_018609665.1 Haloarculaceae archaeon
CCTCGTCGAGCGGGCGCGGGCGAACGACGACCCCGACGGCGCGGCGCGGTTCCGCGCCTGGCACGCCCGACTGCTCGAGACCGCCGGACGGTTCCGCGGCCCCGCGGGGCTGTGGTACGAGCGGTACCGGGCGGGCGACGGGACCCCCGTCCCGCCGGACCCGCCGGACGTCGAACCCGACTACCACCCGGCTGGAGCGTGGTTCGAGGGGTGGCGCTCCTTCGGCCGGTAGTCAGGGACGGACCCGACGGCTCTCGAGGTCGACGCTGTCCAGCGAGCGGCTGTGGAGCGCGCTCCCCGACCGGGCGTCGAAGAGGTGGACCGCGTCGCCGGGGATCCCGACCGACACCGTCTCGCCGGCCCGGACCTGCTGGAGGCCGTCGACGGTCGCGACGACCGACGGTCCGGCCGCGAGCTCGACGTGGACAACGTTCTCGCTGCCCGTCGGCTCGACCACCTCGACGGTCGCCTCGAAGGCGTGGTCGGGGTCGACGTCGACGGCGTCCACGACGATGTCCTCGGGGCGGATGCCGAGGGTGACGTCCGTGCCGTCGTCGACTGCGTCGGCGGCCGCCGCCGGCAGCGGGTAGCGGAACGCATCTCCGGCCGTCGCCCGCCTCGCGGTCAGCGCGCCGCCCTCGACGGCCGCGGGGACGAAGTTCATCGACGGCTCGCCGATGAAGCCGGCGACGAACCGGTTGGCGGGGCGGTGGTACGCCTCCAGCGGCGTCGCGACCTGCTGGAGTTCGCCGCCGTCGAGGATGGCGATGCGGTCGCCCATCGTCATCGCCTCCGTCTGGTCGTGGGTGACGTAGACCGTCGTCGTATCGAGGTCCGCCTGGAGCTGCTGGAGCTCCGTCCGCATCTCCGAGCGGAGCTTGGCGTCGAGGTTCGACAGCGGCTCGTCCATCAGGAACGCCGCCGGGTCGCGGACGATGGCCCGCCCCAGCGCGACCCGCTGCCGCTGGCCGCCGGACAGCTCCCCCGGCTTCCGGTCCAGCAGCTCCGTGATGTCGAGCATCTCGGCGGTCGACTCGACGCGGTCGTTCTGCTCGTCGGCCGGCAGGTCGGTCGACTCCTCCAGCCCGAACCGCATGTTCTCCCGGACGGTCATGTGGGGGTACAGCGCGTACGACTGGAACACCATCGCGATGTCCCGCTGCGCCGGCGGCTGGTCGTTGATGCGGCTGCCGTCGAGGCGGATCTCGCCGTCCGTGACCGTCTCGAGGCCGGCGATCATCCGCAGCGTCGTCGACTTGCCGCAGCCCGACGGGCCGACGAGGACGAGAAACTCGCCGTCGGGCACCTCCACCGTCACGTCGTCGACGGCGACGACGGCGTCGCCGCCGTCGCCGAAGCGCTTCGTCACCGAGTCGAGTTCGAGTCGTGCCATTATGTCTCACCTGCGACGCCTTTCGCGAACTGCTCGCCGAAGAGGACGTACACCACGAGCGTCGGGAGTGCCGCGATGAACGCCCCCGCCATCTGGAGGTTGTACTGGTTGACGAACGACCCCTGGAGCTCGTTGAGCGCCACGGTGACGACCTGGTTCGACGGGTCGTTGACCAGCACCAGCGCGAACAGCAGGTCGTTCCAGATGTTCGTGAACTGGTAGATGAGCGTCACCGCGAATATCGGGACCGACAGCGGCAGCACGATGCGCCGGTAGACCGTCAGCGCCGAGGCGCCGTCGAGGCGGGCCGCCTCGAGCATCTCCTCGTCCAGCGTCGCGTAGTACGACCGGAACAGCACCGTGCAGATCGGGACGCCGTAGGCGATGTGGGTGATGCTGAGCTGGATGAGCCCCTCGTTGCCGCCGACGACCGCCAGCGGGACCCGGCCGGCGAGGTCGACGGCCGACCAGAACTGCGTCAGCGGGACCAGCACCGACTGGTACGGCAGGAAGACGCCGGCGACGAACAGCACGAGGACGCCGACCTGGCCGCGCCACTCCAGGTTCGTCAGCCCGTAGGCCGCCAGCGAGCCGAACAGCGCCGACAGCACCGTCGCCGGCACCGCCATCAGGACGCTGTTGAGGAGCCCCTGCCGGAGGCGGCCGAAGGCGGTCCGCCAGGCATCGACGGTGAACTGCTCGGCCCCGAGCGGCGGGACGAACGGCGTCGTCCGCAGGAACCCGGTTTCGGTCTTGAACGCCGTCACCAGCCCGGCCTCCAGCGGGGCGAGGTAGAACGCGACCATCGCAAGCAGGACGACGTAGAGCGCCGCCCGCCGCCGGTCGACGGGGCCGGTCACAGGTCACCCCTCCTGTGCTGGAGGTAGAGGTACGGCCCGATGACCGACAGCGCCATCGCGAACAGCACCATCGCGATGGCTGCCCCGTAGGCCCACTGCCGTCGGTCGAAGGCGACCCGGTACATCATCACCGAGAGGATGTCGGCCGACTCGCCGGGGTTGACGCCGAAGAGGACGAACAGGAAGTCGAACGCCTTCAGCGCGAACACCATCAGCACGACCGCCGCCGACATGGTCGAGGCGCGCAGCTGCGGGACGATGACCCGCAGGTACATCCGCACGGCGGAGGCGCCGTCGATGCGGGCGGCCTCGTACTGTGCGGTCGGGATGGCCCGGAGCCCGGCGAGGTAGACCACCATACAGTAGCCGGAGAACTGCCACATCAGCGCGAAGATGATGGCGTACAGCTTGAACCGCGGGTCGGATATCCACGCCTGGGTGAGCGCGTCGGCGACGCCGAAGTCGACCGCCGTCCAGAAGACGACGGCGTCGACCGCGCCTCCGACTCCCCGGATCGCCTCGTTTATCAGCCCGTCCACGGGGTTGTACATCCACCGCCAGAAGATGGCGGTCACGACGAACGAGAGGCTCATCGGCAGCAGGTACACCGTCCGGATGGTGTTCTCGAACCGGATGTCCCGGTCGATGAGTATCGCCAGCGCGAGCCCGAGCAGCAGCGACAGGACGGTGAACAGCAGCAGCAGGACGGCCGTGTTCCGGAACGCCGCGGCGAACGACGGGTCCTCGAACAGCCTGCGGTAGGCGCCGAGCGACAGGTCGCCGTACTCGGGCTGGCCGAGGCCCTGCCAGCCGGTCAGCGAGATGAGGAAGTTCCAGCCGACGGCGCCGTAGACGAACACCAGCACCAGCAGTCCGGGCGGGCCCCAGAACGGTATCGACTGGACGAACTCGCTGCGCCGGAGGCGCGCCAGCGGCGACGCCGCTCCCGCGGCCGCGTCCGGAAGGTCGCCGGCGGCCGTCTCGTCGGCGACGCCTCCGTCCGTCCGGGTTCCGGCCGTGCTCTCGCCGTCGCGGGGGCCGTCGGGACGTCCCATCGCTGCTCAGAACGCGTCGACGATGGCGTCGACGGCGGCGTCGACGTCGCGGCTCTCGTTGAAGTTGGCGATGGCCTCCTTCAGCTTTGAGGCGACCCCCGGCTCGACGGCCGTTCCGTGGGCGATGGTCGGCGGCTGGGCGTCGGAGTCGTCGAAGTCCTCGATCTGCCGGGAGAGGAACGGCCCGAACTCGTCGGTCGGGACGTCGGTCCGCGGCGGGATCGACCCCTTGACCGGGTTGAACCGCTCCTGTGCGTCGACCGTTCCGGCGTAGTCGAGGAACGTCTCGGTCGCCTCCGGGGTCGGGTTGTTCGACGGGAAGACGAACGAGTCGATGACCGAGTGGTAGACGCCGTCGGTCCCGGGGAACGGAACCATGTCCCACCCCTCGCCGAACTCGAAGTCGCCGCTGGCCTCGTACTGGCCGGCCGCCCAGTCGCCCTGGTGGATGAAGGCCGCGTCGCCGTTGATCAGGTCGCCGTTGCCCTCGTCCCAGGAGATCGACCCGGCGTCCTCCGGGTAGTAGTCGGCGTACTCGACCATCAGCTCGAGCGAGCTCCGTATCTCGGACTCGAGGCTCCCGGCGTCGCCGCCGATCAGCAACCGGTAGGTGTCGACGCCCTGCTGTCCGAGGAAGACGTTCTCCCACAGCTGGAGCGACGACCACGGCGCCTGGGTCTGGTGGGCCATCGGGATCGCGTCGGTTTCGGCCGCCACCGTCTCGAGGGCCTCGACTACCCCCGCCGGGTCGTCGATCGCCGCCGGGTCGACGCCGGCCGACTCGACGACCTCGACGTTGTAGAACAGGTTGTTGAGCCGGTGGATGTTGATCGGCACCGCGACGAGGTCTCCCTCCGGCCGGGAGAGGTCGACGACGTCGTCGAGGTAGGCGTCCCGCATCTCCTCGTCCCAGACGGAGTCGCCGATGTCCTCGAGCAGGTCGGCGTCGGTGTACGGCGTCAGCGCCTGCCCGGGCCAAATCTGGAAGGTGCTCGGCGGGTCCCCGTCGAGCACGCGGTTCTGGATGACGGTGTCGATCGCCGACCCCGCGCCGCCCGGCGCCGGGTTGGGCTCGACCGCGACGTCCGGGTGGGCCTCCTCGAACCCCTCCAGCAACGCGTTGAAGGCGTCCTTCTCGCCGCCGGCCGTCCACCAGTGGACGATCTCGACGGCGCCCCCGTCGGAGTCGCCGCCGTCACCGCCGCCGTTGCCGTCACCGCCGCCGCCGTTGCCGTTGCCGCCGCCGTCGCCGTTGCCGCCGCCCGTACAGCCCGCGACTCCGAGGGCCGCGGCCGCGCTGGCCCCGGCGACGTACCGCCGCCGCGTGAGATCTCTGCCCGAACCGGTCGCGTCGTCGGATTCGTTTCCTGCCATCTCTGCAGAGAGAGACACCCCACGTGCACTTAATTCTTTGATTGGTTTATTCTATGTCGAGTAATCCTTCACCAATCTCCGTCCGGTGTTCCGTGGTCCGTCCGACACGTCTTTACTCGAAGACGCGTGACCCCGTGACGTGTCCGCCGACCCCGACTGGCGCCCCATCTTCGGGCACGAGGAGCCGTACGACGAGCAGGTCGACGGCATCGAGACGGCCGTCGACACCGCCCGCGACGCCGGCTTCCTCGCCCTGGAGGGCGCCTGCGGGACCGGCAAGACGATGCTCGCGCTGACCGCCGGGATCCACCTCGTCCGGGACCCCGACTCGTCGTTCGAGCGGGTGTTCGTGCTGACGAGCGTCAAACAGCAGCTCCGGCAGTTCGAGGCGGACCTCGAGACGATCAACGAGAACCTGCCGGACGACTGGCGGCCCGTCTCGGCGATGACGCTGGTCGGGAAGGCCGACGTCTGTCCGTACAGCCTCGCCGGCGCCGGCGGCGTCGACGAGACGAACGTCTACGAGCGCTGCGAGGGGCTCCGCGAGCGGACGCGGGGGCTGGCCGAGGAGACGACGCCCGACGCGCTGGCGGCCGACGCCCGGAGCCAGCAGGTCGGGCTGGCGGACTCGGGCGAGCCGGCGCAGTCGGCGAGCGGAGCGACCCGCGAGCGAAGCGGCGCCACCTACCTCGAGGCCGCCGGCGAGCCGACGCCGTACCCGCCGGAGACGCCCGACGGCGGCGACGGCGGCGACGTCGAGTACTGCCCCTTCTACGCGCAGTACCTCGCCGACCTGCCCGACGAGGGCGACCCCGTCGAGGCGGTCCCCTTCGACCCGGCCGGGATGGGCCTCATCGGGAGCGAGGAGCTCGTC
This sequence comes from Haloarculaceae archaeon, assembly GCA_018609665.1. Classification (GTDB taxonomy): domain Archaea; phylum Halobacteriota; class Halobacteria; order Halobacteriales; family Haloarculaceae; genus Natronomonas. The sequence continues at coordinate 5,557 of JAHENN010000272.1, forward strand.
CGGCTGTCGGCGGGCCACGGCGCCTGTCCGCACTCGGTGATGGGGGCGCTGCTGCCGAACGTCGAGGTGGTGGTCGGCAACTACTACCACGCCTTCGACCCGACGACCGTCGGGTCGTTCACCGGCGCGCTCGTCGACGACGACACCTTCGTGGTCTGCGACGAGGCGCACATGCTCGAACCGCGGGTCCGGGAGCTGGTCGGCGACGACGTCTCCGACCGGGCGCTGTCGGACGCCGCCGCGGAGTTCTCCCGGGTGATACAGCCGCTGGCCGCCGCCGAGGAGGCCGGCGCCGACGCCCGCCGCGGCGCGGCCGCCGAC
>JAHENN010000273.1 GCA_018609665.1 Haloarculaceae archaeon
AGCCCCGTGCCTTCCGATACGCTAATGGCCAACTGCATCATCTGCGGCACCTCCGCCGACGGACCCATCTGTGAGGTCCATCAAGAGGACGTCGCGTTCGAGTTCGAAGGCAACCACCCGTCGCAGCTGACGCCGGGGCGGTTCTACCGCGGCCGCGTCGACGGCTACGCCGACTTCGGCGTCTTCGTCGACATCGGCGCCGTGACCGGCCTCCTCCACCGCAGCAAGCTCGACCGGCGGCTCGAGAGCCTCGACTGGGAGGTCGGCGACGACGACCGCCGACAGATAGACGCTGCCGGTGGCGGTGGCGATTCGCTCGTAACCCGCCAGCGACCCCGGCGCGAGCAGTAGCCGGCCGCCGACGAAGGCGGCGGCGACGGCGACCGCGAACGTCAGCCCCGGCGCCTGGTCGCCGGGGGCGACGCCGACCCGGAAGAACCGCCGCGGCCGAACCAGCACCTCGACCCAGGCGCGGGCCAGCCCGCGCGGCCCGCGCTCGCGGCCGCCCCGGGGGTTCTCGACCCACTGTGTCACGGCCGCTGCTTCGACGGGGCCGGGTATGAGGCTTCCGAGGTCGACCGCCGCCGTTTTGACGGCCCGCCGCGACCGCCGGGTATGGACGCTCCAGACCGCCGTCGGTTCCTCGCGGCCGTCGGGTCGGTCGGCGCGACGAGCCTGCTGGCGGGTTGCGGCGGCACGTCGTCGGACGAGCCCGAACCGACGTCGACGGCCTCGCCCACGGCGACGCCGGCCCCCGAGAGCCGCTTCGTCGACGGCGGGGTCGTTGACTACCCCGGGATGGTCGACGGCGCGGCGACGGTCGAGAACGCCGACGGCGGCTCCCGCATCGAGTACGACGACCCGTCGCGGGCCTTCCGGCTGGAGGGCGCCTTCGAGGGCGAGACGCGGCCGGCCGAACTCGCCGTCGGCCGCGACATGACCGTCGACGCCCGGGCCGGCTTCGTCGCGCCGGTGTACGACCCGGCCGCGGAGGCGTTCGTCTTCCAGCTCTTCGCCAACGGTGCGTTCGTCGACCACGCCGACTGGCGGCTCACCAGCCTCGCCGACGGACGGCTCACCCCCCAGGGTACCGTCCCCTTCGAGCGGATCGAGGGTGACGTCTACGGGGCCGGGGTGTCGCCGGGCGCCGTCGACCGGCTGTTCCTCGCCGACGCGACCGCCGAGGAGCTCCAGGACGGGGCCGAGGACCTCTCGGGCATCGTCGTGCTGGTCGGGCGGCCGAAGAAATCCCCCGAGCAGGCGACCGTCCCGCAGGCGCGGTTCGGCTTCGAGTACGACGCCGACTCCGGCGCGCTGACCGTCACCCACGAGGACGGCGAGACGGTGTCGGAATCGGCGCTGCTAGCGATCCGCGGCGGCGGCGTCGAGGAGCGGTGGCCGACGCCGGTCGAGGTCGGCGACCGGCGGACCGTGACCGTTCCGTCGGACGCGACGGTGCGGGTCATCTGGGCCGACGGCGGCCAGCAGCAGACCATCGACAAGTGGACCGGCCCCGACGGGTAGTGGCTGGTGATTCGACTCCGGTTGACGACTCGACCCCGCTACCCGGCGTGCGTCGGTACGGGTGGTTCGTCTATGGTTTCGGTGAAATGAACTGCAACACCTCGAAAGCCCTCGCGGCGCTCGCCCTTTCAGTCCGCCAGGGACGGCCATTTGACCGTCCGGCAGCCTGGTGGACTGAAACGGCGAGGCCCGCGCGGCGGCGTCGCCGCGCGAGGACACCGCAGGGAGCGGAGCGACCGAGGAGCGTCGTTCGGACGACCGGCGGTCGTCCGTGATCACGAAAATCTTCGAGTTTCGGACGACAGCGAGCCGTCGCGAGGCCCCGAGCGGAGCGAGGGGCCTTGGACTGGCGAACGGCGACCGCAGGGAGCCGTGAGCCGCGCGACCGGAACCGGCCGAGGGCGTTCGAGGTGTCGACGCCGAGGCAAGCACAAGCTACGTCGAAGAGACCGCAAACCAACCAAACCGCTTAATACACCCCCTACATCCGGCACGCCGCGTCCGACCGGGGTCGGCTACGCGTTCTAATCGTCGGCGCCGGCGTTCTGTTCGGCCGTGACGGTCGGGACGTCCGGCTCGATGGTAGCGTACTCGACGAGCCGCCGGCCGAGGGTGTCGATCCGCTCGGCGACGTCCTCGTCGTCGAGCCGGCGGTCCCGGAAGGCCCCGTCGGCCCGCGGGACCGCGACCTGGTGGGGCAGGACCCAGGCGTTCAGCGCCCGCCCCACCGACCGGAGGTGGTCCAGCGTCGTCGTCGGGAAGGCGCCGCCGGCGACGCAGAGCAGCCCGACGGTCGTCTCCTCGAACTCCTCGAAGCCGCAGTAATCGAGGGCGTTCTTCAGCGCCGAGGAGTACGACCCGTGGTAGACGGGGCTGCCGAGGGCGACGGCGTCGGCCGCCCGGAGCCGCCGGCGGAACTCCGGGGCGTCGCCGGCGTCCCGTGCGTCGGCGTCGAAGACCGGCAGGTCGAACGCCCGCAGGTCCAAGAGGTCCGTCTCGACGTCCCGGTACTCCTCGGCGGCGGCCAGCGTGCGCTCGCAGGCGAGCCGCGTGTAGCTGTCGTCCCGGAGGCTGCCGGCGACGGCCGCCACGTGTACGTCGCTCATGCCTCCGCTTGGGCGTGAAGCGTAAAGTCACCGGCGGAGCCGGACGACCGGCTCCCCGTCGCGGCGGTCGACCTCGACCAGCCCGTCGTCCTCGAGGTCGGCGACGAGCCCGCGGAGCCACTCGCGGCCGTACTCCCCGTCCGGCGCGTAGTCGACCCGGACCCGCGGCCCGAGGTCGTCGAGCGCCAGGTCGTCGTACTCCGTCAGCGCCGAGACGACACGGCCGCGCATCTGGCGGCGGCTGCCCTCGAAGTCGGGCTGGGTCGGCACGTCCGGCGCGGTGAAATCGCCCGTCTCGTAGGCGTCGCACCACCGCCGCCACGGGCAGCCGGCCTCGTCGCAGCGTGGCGTCTTCCCACAGGCGACGCCGCCCAGCTCCATGATGGCGTTGTTCCAGACGCGGGACCGGCCGTCCGGCATCAGCGCCGCGGCGGCCGTCTCGAAGGCCTCGTCGTCGTCCTCGACGTCGAAGGCGCGGTACAGCACCCGCTCGACGTTCGTGTCGACGACCGCGCCGCCGTCGTCGAAGGCGAAGGAGGCGACCGCGTCGGCGGTGTAGGGTCCGACGCCCATCAGCTCCTGCAGGCTCTCCGGCGAGCGGGGGAAATCGCCGTCCAGCTCCTCGCACACCTGCCGGGCGGCCTCGTGGAGGTACTTCGCGCGGTTGTTGTAGCCCAGCGAGTGGTCGGTCCAGAAGGCGACCACGTCGGCCCGGTCGGCGTCGGCGAGCGCCTCGACGGTCGGCCACTCCGCGAGGAAGTCCTCGTAGGCGTCGACGACGCGGTCCAGCTGGGTCTGCTGGCTCATCACCTCCGAGACGAGGATGCGGTAGGGGTCGGTCGTCTCCCGCCACGGGAACTCGCGGTGGTCGGCCTCGTACCACTCGACGAGCGCCGCCCGGACGGCCTCGAGGTCGACATCGGCGGGCAGCCGGCGCTCGGCCGCGTCGGTCATCGAGCGTTCGTTCCCGCGGGCCGCGCTTGTGTGTGACGGTTCCGGCGGTAGCGAAACCCACTTCGCCGGCCGGACCCGACGGTGGGTATGGGACTGGACGAGCTCACGGCGGACGTCGAGGCCGCCTACGGCGACCTCGGCGAGGAGCGGTCGGTCGAACTGGACGCGGAGACGCGGAACGAACTGGCGATGTTGTCGGCCGCCTACGACCCGGCGTCGACGGACGAACTCATCCGCCGGGCCGTCCACGCGCTGTTCCGGTCGGCCGTCGAGACCGGCGACCTCGACTTCCACCTCCGGAGCGGCTACGACGTCACGTACGACGAGTATCTAATGGGCGCGACGATGGATACTTACATGGACCAGGGTGGATTCCCGCAACCAGACACGAACGACGACCGCAGGTATCAGTTTTGACCGGCTCGCGCGACGGCCGCCGACCGCCCGGTACTCCCCGAGCGGCCGCGGTCGCCCCGTGGTGTCACCGACGACGACAACCCCCTGGTGGGGTGACAGTCGAATCCGGAGCCGGCGGGCCGCTTCGGGACACACCCTGTCGCAACCCGCGCGGGCTCCGGTCGCACCGACGCACGGCGAGCACTTCATACTCCGGATTCATCGGCGACTCGATACACCATAATCCGATGCCTGTCTTACGAATAGCGTAACGTCCTATCAGATACCTTCATAAACTGCAAAGATTCTCTCGCCCGATACTGTGGTATGGGTTGCCCCGATCAGTGTAACTGTGTGAAGTGCCGCCAGGAACGGACCGCCATCAGTCGCACCGCCACCGACGACACCGAAGCCGACGACGGTCACGGGAGCCCCGGCTCCCGTGGGCAGTCGCGGGCGTCGGCCCGCGACGACGCCGACGACGCCGACCGCGACCGTGCGTTTGGCGGGCGACTCGTCGCCGTCGAGAACCCCCGCAAAACGGACCCTGCCGACGCGGAGCCGACGCCATCGGCGGGGCGACTGTCGAAAGACCAAGTGGCCGAACTCAACGACGCGTTCGAGCGGGTCGCCGACGACATCGGCCCCGATCCGGACGTGCTCGCGGAGCGCCGGCGCGAACTCGAACGCCGACGCCGCGAGGGCTCGAAGGTGGACCTGACCGAGCGCGACATCGAGGAAGCCCGGATGAGCACGCAGGAGCAACTCCTCGAATCCATCGAGGAACTCACCGACACCGCCGACACCGGGGCGACGCTCCGGAAACAGGATGGCGACGACGACGCCGACGACGGCGCGCACGGGCTCCGTGAGCAGGATCTCGTTGACGCCGTGGCCGACCTGCTCGACGTGGCCCCGAGCGACGTGCTGGACCGCTTCGACCGGCTCCGCG
>JAHENN010000274.1 GCA_018609665.1 Haloarculaceae archaeon
ACGTCACCTACGAGGACATCGGCGGCGTCGACGAGCAGATGGAGGAGGTCCGGGAGACCGTCGAGATGCCCATCGAGAACCCCGGCATGTTCGACGAGGTTGGCATCGACCCGCCCTCTGGCGTGCTGCTGCACGGCCCGCCCGGCACGGGCAAGACGATGCTGGCGAAGGCCGTCGCCAACCAGACCGACGCCACCTTCATCAAGATGGCCGGCTCCGAGCTGGTCCACAAGTTCATCGGCGAGGGTGCCAAGCTCGTCCGGGACCTCTTCGAGCTCGCCCGCCAGCAGGAGCCCGCCGTCGTCTTCATCGACGAGATCGACGCCATCGCCGCCAAGCGAACGGAGTCGAAGACATCCGGCGACGCCGAGGTCCAGCGGACGATGATGCAGCTGCTGTCGGAGATGGACGGCTTCGAGGACCGCGGCCAGATCTCCATCATCGCCGCGACCAACCGCTTCGACATGCTGGACCGGGCCATCCTCCGGCCGGGCCGGTTCGACCGCCTCATCGAGGTGCCCAAGCCCGAGCAGGAGGGCCGGGAGATGATATTCCGGATCCACACCCGCGAGATGAACGTCGCAGACGACGTCGACTACGCCCGGCTGGCCGAGACGGTCGACGACGCCTCCGGCGCCGACATCAAGGCCACCTGCACCGAGGCCGGCATGTACGCCATCCGCGACGACCGCACCGAGGTCCGGATGCAGGACTTCGAGAGCGCCTGGGAGAAGATCCAGCAGTCCGAGAACGCCGCCGAGGCCGAGGTCTCGAAGACCTTCGCCTGAACGCCGCGTCCCGCGGTGACGCCGTCAGTACTCGCTTCGGTCGCTCTCCGTATTTCTGAACCCGTCTGCTCGCCGTCGACATCCCGGTCTACCCCCTTCGTGGGCCCGTATCGGTCGTTCGCGACCGTTCGAGGGGCCGAATCGCCTCTACAGGGTCGCTGAACGATACCGTACAATTAATACAGGCGTCGTCGGGGCCGGAGACATGAAGGGTCTCACGCGCGGACAGGTGACATGCCCCGAGTGCGGTGCGGACACCAACGTCGGACTCCCCCGTTCGACGACGGACCCGGTCGTGACCGCCGAGCCGTCGCCCGCCCTCGACGACGACTACGCGGGCGAGGGCTCCGGTCGGCAGAAGCGACGGCAACTCCGCTGTCCGAACGGTCACCCGCTCTACGTCTACTTCGAGTTCTGAGCGGTGCCGCCGTCCTGCCAGCCGTCGGCCGTCGTCCCCTCCGTCTCACGGCCGGGCCGTCGGCCCGAACGCCCGATTTAATACGTCGCAGCACACGTGTCATCATATGCCATGCAAGATCACCTGCGACGAGTGCGACCTCAACGAGCGGTTCGACGACTGCGTCGTCGCCCACCAGCGCGCGAAGGAACACGAGGCCAGCCACGGCGACCACTACGTGATGCTGTACGACCCGGTTCCGGGGTGAGCCGGCCCCGAGCGGGGCGGGCGGTCGGCACGCTCGGCGGCCCTACAGCGCCACGAAGATGAGGTACGGCACCCCGAACAGCAGGAGGGTCATCGCCCCGAGGACGAGCCCGTACGCGAGGAAGGTCCCGACGGCGGTGAACCACGCGGGGTGGTCGTACTCCGCAACGAGTTCTGCGACATCCATGTGTGGCGGTTCGGACGCTGTTTCTTAGATGTACCGCTCCGGGGGACGGCCGCCCGCGGTCAGTCCAGGATCTCCGCGATGCGGCGCGGCTCCGTCGACAGCGAGGGGTCCTCCTCGACGAGCTTGAGCACCTCGTGGTCGGTGACGTCGGGGTAGGACTTGCGGGTCGCCTCCTCGATGAGTTCGGCCTCCAGGCGGAACTCGGTGCCCTCGTAGACCACCTCGACCCCCCGTTCGTCGAAGGAGAGAACCGTCATACCCCGCGTTGGCGGCTGTCGTTCATAAGCGGCTCGCTCGCGGTCGGGAAGTCACTCCAGCGCCGAGGGCGGGATGCGGAACGCGACCGCGTAGAGGAACTCGATGCTGTCGGCCTCGAAGCCGACCCGGTAGAGGCCGGGGTCGCCGGCGACCGGCCAGGCGGTCACCGGCTCCAGCGCCGACGCGTCGGGCACCGTCGGCACCGCCCCGGCGACGACGTCGATGACGCTCCGTTCGACGGCGTCGTACGGGTCGCCGGCGGCCGACAGCGGCGTGTGGTCCGACAGCTCCACCAGGCCGCCGCTCCCGGTCGTCTCCGGCAGGGAGCCGGCGGCGTTGGCGGTCGCCTGGAACTCGACCATCAGCGAGCCGTCCCGGTAGCTGAACCCGAGGCTGCCGTCGTCGGGGCCGTAGTCGGTGCTCCGAAACGGGACGGTCGCCCCCGGCGACGCGGACCCGACGACGGACTCCAGCAGCGACCGGGCGGACTCCCGCTGGCCCTCCGGCGGTCGGTCGTCGCCCCACCCGTCCGTGTCCGTCATATCTTCTCCTGCGTCCCAGCCGGGATAAAAATGTGGGCAGTCGTCGCGTCTGACGCGCGTCCGACGCCCCGGGTGGGTTTAATAGGCGGCACGCGCCAGTAACGGGCGTGTTCGGCTCCGACCCGCTCGAGGAACTGGCGATTCCCGACGGTACACACGTCCAGGAGCACGACCTCGTCACGGACGGCGACGTGCTCGTCGGCGGGCAGAGCGACGTCGAGCTGGGCGTCCGCGGCGCCGACGTCATCGCCGGCGAGCGCGTCGCCTTCGGCGGCGACATCGAGGCCGACGGCGACTGCCGGCTCGACATGTGGTGCGACGTCGACGGCAACGTCCTCGTCGGCCAGGACGCCTACCTCGGCGAGCGGGTACACGTCGGTGGCCAGCTAATCGTCTCCGGCGACCTCGACATCGGTGACGACGTCGAGGTCGAGCGCGGCTTCGAGGCCAACGGCTGGATCGTCATCCGGAACCCGATGCCGACAATCGTCTTCCTCTTCGTCTACCTCTCGCAGCTGCTCCGCATCGGCGAGGAGGAGGCCGCCGAGGAGGTAGTCGACGAGTTCCTCGCCGACGACCGCGAGGTCGAGCCGGTCGTCATCCCGCGGGGCGCCAGCGTCTCCGACGACGCCTGGCGTGTCTCGACGCCGGCGACCGTCGGCGACGGCTGCCGGATGCACGGCAACGTCCGGGCGACCGACATCGAGGTCGGCGCCGGCACCGAGATATTCGGCAGCCTCCGCGCCCGCGAGGATGTCCGCGTCGGCCCGGAGACGGTCGTCCACGGCGACGTGACG
>JAHENN010000275.1 GCA_018609665.1 Haloarculaceae archaeon
CGTCGCCGCCGTCGTCGCCGCCGCGCTGCTGTCGGACATGCGGACCGACGAGACGGCCGCACAGCGGCACTTCCTGCTCGTGCTAGGGGCGCTCGTCGCCTTCTCGGCCGGCGGCAGCCAGGTCGGGCTGGCGCTGGGGCCGCTGCTGCCGCTGGTCGACGCCGCCGGCGCCGACGTCCCGCTCGTGGCGCTGCTGTTCGGCGGCGGCGTCGGCCTGCTGCTGGGCTCGTGGACCGCCGCCCCGCGGATGATCAAGGCCATCTCCCAGGACTACTCCTCGCTGGGGCCGCGGCGCTCCATCGCGGCGCTCATCCCCTCGTTCGTCATCGCCCAGACCGCCATCTTCCTCGGCGTCCCCATCTCGTTCAACGAAATCATCGTTTCGGCGGTCATCGGCGCCGGCGCCTCCGCGGGCGGCGTCAGCGCCGGCAAGATGGGCTACACCGTGCTGGCGTGGGTCGGCTCGCTGCTCGGCGCCGGCGCGCTCGGCTACGGCGTGTACACGGCCGTCGCGACGCTGCTGTGACTACGCCTCCTCGTCGACGGCCGGCTCCGGCTGCGGCGCCTCGTAGGCGTCGGTCTTGACGAGCCGTGCCTTCAGGATACGGGTGTTCTCGACGCGCTCGACGTAGATTTCGATGCCGTCGTACTCGATGGTCTCGCCCTCCTCGACGAGGCGGCCGGCGCGGTTGAAGATGAAGCCGGCGATGGTCTCGAACTCCTCGCCCTCCGGAATGTCGACGTCCAGCCGGTCGTTGACCTCGTCGATGTTGACCTCGCCCTTCAGGGTGGCCGTCCGGTCGTCGACCACCTCGATGGGTTCCTCCTCGCCGGACTGGAGGATTTCGCCGACGATCTCCTCGGTGATGTCCTCCATCGTCACCATCCCCTCGGTCGTGCCGAACTCGTCGATGACGATGACCATGTGCATCCGGTTCTCTCGCATCTCCGCCAGCAGGTCGTCGACGTTCTTCGACTCGGGGACGTGCAGCGTCTCCTGGATGAGGTCCTCGAGTTCGACGTCGTCGCTGGCGCCGTAGCTGTACTCCCGGACCAGGTCCGAGATGTGGACGATCCCGAGGACGTTGTCGAGGCTGCCGTCGTAGACCGGCAGCCGCGTGTGGTTCGACTGCACGCAGGCCTGGATGGCCTCGTCGATGGTGGCGTCCTTCGACACCGCCTTCATGTCCAGCCGCGGCGTCATCACCTCCTTGGCGATGGTGTTGGTGAACCGGAAGATGCGCTGGAGCATCTCCCGTTCGTCCTCCTCGAGGACGCCCGCCCGCTCGCCGGTCTCGATGATGTCGCGGATCTCCTCGCGGGTGACGTACGTCGATTCGATCTCGCTGCGGCCGCCGGTGACGCGGTTGACCTGCCGGGTCAGGTAATCGAAGGTGACGATGAGCGGCAGCAGGACGTACTCCGAGAGCTTCAGCGGCCCGGCGATGCGGCGGGCCCACGTCTCGGTGTTCTCGACGGCGTAGGACTTCGGCGCGCTCTCGCCGAACAGCAGCACCAGGGCGGTGACGCCGAAGGTGGCGAGGAACACCGCAAGCGACTGCGAGGAGACGTACAGCGCCAGGATTCCCGTCGCGATCGACGACATCGCGATGTTGACGAGGTTGTTGCCGACGAGGATGGTGACGAGCAGCCGGTGGGGGTCGTCCTTCAGCTCCTGCAGCGTCCCCGCGCCGGGCAGGTCCTCGGCGACCATCGAGTCGACCCGGTGGGGCGGCAGCGAGAACATCGCGATCTCCGAGGAGGAGAAGAACGCCGACAGCCCCAAAAGCACCAGGACGGTTCCGACCCCGAACGCGGCGACGAGGCCGTCGCTGACCGGGAGGGTCGACGGGTCGGGTCCGACCTGTGCCGCGGTCGCCGGAAACGACACGGAGACGGTCATCTGAACGTGGTGAGTACTTGCGGCCCGGGATTAAGCGTTGTCATCACCGGCAACCCGTGCGGCGCCGGCGGGCGACGGCGACACGCTTAGGCGGCGGCCGGCCGTACCCGGGGTATGGACCCGGCAATCACCGTCTACCGGCTGCAGGCGTGTCCGTTCTGCGAGCGCGTCGTCCGCACCCTCGACGAGCTCGGGCTCGACTACCGCTCGCGGTTCGTCGAGGCGCGACACTCCCGGCGGGACGTCGTCAAGCGGCTGACCGGCGCCCGGACCGTCCCCGCGCTCGTCGACGACGACACCGGCGTCACGATGAGCGAGAGCGCCAACATCGTCGCCTACCTCGAGGAGACCTACGGCGACGGCGCCGCCGACCCGGTCCACGTCACCGCAAGCGCCGCGGGTGATGCGGAGTGAACCTCGGCTTCGACGTCGTCGACCTCGGGCCCGCCGACGCCCCGGCCGTCGGCGAGACCGCCCCCGACTTCACCCGGCCGCTCGTCAACGACGAGTACTGGGAGGACGTCGCCCTCTCGGAGCTGACCGACGACGGTCCCGTCGTGCTCGTGTTCCACACCATGGACGGCGACTTCCCGGCGACGTACATCTGGCAGGCGATCCGGGACCGCGGCTGGGACGACTACGACGCCGCGGTGGTCGGGCTGTCGGTGTCGACGCCGTACGAGCACTCGCGGTTCCTCGAGGAGTGGGACGTCGGGTCGTTCCGGCTCTTCTCCGACCCGCAGAACGGCGTCGCCGACTCCTACGGCATCGTCCACGACCTCGACGGCATGACGGGGGTCGCCGAGCCCCGGCCGGCGGTCTTCGTCATCGACGGCAACCGGACGGTCCAGGCGGCGTGGGTGTCGACCGAGTGGCCGGAGTTCCCGCCGTACGACGACCTCGAGGAGGCCATCGAGGCGCTGTAGCCGTGGCCGACGATATCGACACCGACCTCACGGCGGCGGTCGCGGCGCTCCGGCGCGGCGACCTCGTGGTGTACCCGACCGAGACCGTCTACGGGCTGGGCGCCGACGCCCTCGACGCCGCGGCCGTCGAGCGGGTCTTCGCCGCCAAGTCCCGGCCCCGCGACAAACCCGTCTCGATGGCGCTGCCGGCCGTCGAGGCCGTCGCGGAGTACACCCGGCCGTCGGACCGCGAGCTGGCCTTCTGCGAGCGGTTCCTCCCCGGACCCGTCACCGTGCTGCTGGAGCGGACCGACCGCGTGCCGGACGTCCTCGTCGCCGGCGGTGACCGCGTCGGCGTCCGCGTCCCCGACCACGACCTCTCGCGGGCGCTGGCTCGCCGCGTCGGGCCGGTAACGGCCACGAGCGCGAACCGCAGCGGCGAGCCCAGCGCCCGCCGCGTCGACGACCTCGACGCCGCGATCCGCGACCGGGCCGTCGTCGTCGACACCGGCGAGACGCCCGGCGGCGAGAGCACCGTCGTCGACGTCGCCGCCGGCGAGATACACCGCCACGGCGCGGCCGCCGACGAGATCGAGGCGTGGCTGCGGTCCCGGTCGGCGTAGCGGGGCGCTCACAGCCCCAGCCGCGACCGCAGCGACGCGGTCTTCGCCCCGCACTCCGTCCGGTAGTCGCAGGCGGCACACCGCGCGTCGTCGAGCCGCGGCGGCGGGCCGTCCATCGACCGGACGGTCCGCAGCGCCCGCCGGTATGCCGCCTTCCGGGCCGTCGTGAGCCGGAGCCGCCGGACGACGCCGTGGGCCGGGTACTCGACGACGGCGGTCTCGACGGACTGCTGTCGCTCCCAGGCCAGCGCCTTCGCCGCTGCCGTCGCACGGACCGACTGCGGCTCCCAGACGCCCCGCTCGGGCGGCCGGCCGGGCGAGACGACGACCGGCCGGGGCGGCTCCGCGAGTAGCTTGTGGGCGACGCCGCGGCAGTCCTTGCCCTCCAGCAGGACGTCGCGGTCGGCGGGGTCGACGAGGCCCTCCCAGCAGTCCAGCCGCGCCCTCGCGCTCCCGAGGTTCGAACGGTACTGCGTCGGCGTGACGGCGACGGGTTCGTCGGCGAGCGACGTCTCCGGCGCCAGGAGCTCGGGGTAGCGGAACGCAAGCGCCCGGACGGCCGCGACGTCGTCCGGCGGCCCGGGGTCGTCGTCCCGGCGCCGGTAGTAGAGCTGTCTCGGGCAGTACGCCGCCGCCGCCAGGTCGGTGAACGTCGGCATCACGGGGCCGCTGGCCGCGGCTCCGTACTTGAACCTACGCCGCCAGCCGCTGTTTGGCCAGGCGGGTCAGAAGCGGCGCGTCCCGGAGCCGCAGCAGCCGCGCGATGGCGCGCTTGTCGCCCTCGTTGGCCTGCGTCAGCGTCTCGTCGTCCAGCCGCCGGAGGTCCCGCATCAGCTCGTCGTACCGCTCGTTCGGCGCCAGATACAGCAGCTGCGTCATCAGGAGCCGCGAGTCCATGTCCGGGGCGACCTCCTCGTGCCAGAGGTCGTCGTACAGCGACATCGCCTCGGCGGAGGTGTCCGGCTCCGACCGCGTGAAGCAGTGGTCGACCGTCACCGCGGCCGCCCGGCCGGACTTCATCCCCTTGTGGATGCCCTCCCCCCACAGCGGGTCGATGGTGGGGACGGTGTCGCCGACCGCCATGAAGCTGTCCGTGCTGAGCGAGTCCGGCGGCTGGATGTGCGCCGACCCGCGGTGCTGGCGGCCCTCGATGCGGACCGCGTCGTCGAACCGCGGGTCGGTGTCCAGCCAGTGGTCGAGGTAGCCGTCGATGGTGCGGTCGACCTCGGCGTACCGCTGGTAGCTGTCGTTGCGGATGTAGCAGAGCCCCACCTTCGCCGAATCGCCGCCGGTGTGGAAGATCCACGAGTAGCCGCCGGGAGCGTACTCGTGGTCCAGCCGTAGCATCATCGAGTCACGGAGGTCGGCGTACCCCTCGTGGTCGAGGTCGACGCCCTCGAACTCGTACTCGATGCCGATGGCCTGGTTCTGGCGGTCGAGGTCGCAGACGCCGAGGTCCTTCGCCAGCGGCGCGGCGGGGCCGGTGGCGTCGACGATGACGTCGGCGTACACCTCCTCGGAGCCGTTGTACTGGACGCCGACCGGCTCGCCGTTCTCGACGACGGGCGTCGAGACGCGGGCGTCGAACCGGTAGGTCGCGCCCTTCTCACGGCCGTCCTCGACGAGGAACTGCTTGAACGCCGCGAAGTCCAGCACTGCCCCGGGCCGGTCCTCGACGAAGTGGTCGTTCGGCGACTCGATGACGACGTCGTCGGTGAAGTTCATCACCACGTCGTCGGGGACGTTGAACGACGCCATCATCGACGGGAACGTCCCGCCGGTCGACTTGTTGCTCTGACGTGGGAACTCCGCCTCCGACTCCGTCTCCAACACGACGACATCGTACCCACGGGCCGCGACGTCGCGGGCGCACTGGGCACCCGCCGGTCCCGCACCGGCAACGATCACGTCAAAGCGCTCGCGCATAGCGACTGCATGCGCGTATCCGTAATTAGTTTTCCTGAGTCGGAAGGCCTGACGGCCGGTCAGTCGTCGGCCGGGGCCGCGTCGGGGGCGTCGGCGTCGGTCGCGGCGACGCGTGCGCCGTCGACCGCCAGCGCCTCGACGACCAGCTCCGCGACGTCGACGATCTCGATGTCCTCCTCGTAGCCGCCGGTCTTGCGGCCGTCCTCGTACATCGTCATGCACATCGGGCAGGCGACGACGAACTTCTCGACGGCGGCGCCGGCGTCGGTGTCCTCCAGCGCCTCCCGGAGCCGCTCCTCGCTGGGCTTTTCGTCCTGGTCGTTGTCGAGCCACAGTCCGCCGCCGCCGCCGCCGCAGCAGTAGGAGTTCGCCCGGTTGCGCGGCATCTCGTGGAGCTCGCAGCCGGTCGCCCGCACCAGCTCCCGCGGGGCCTCGTACTCGTCGTTGAACCGCCCGAGGTGACAGGGGTCGTGGTAGGTGACCGTGTAGTCGAGTTCTTCGCCGGACAGGCCGAGCGCGTCGTCGACCAGCTCCTCGACGGCCTGCGTCCAGTGGTAGACGTCGACGTCGCCGTCGCGGTTCCAGTAGCCGTCGACGGCGAACTCCATCATCGGGTCGTCGGCGAACTCCTCGAAGTCGACCTCCGGGTACTCGTTTTTGAACGTGTTGTACGAGTGGGGGTCCGTACAGACGATTTTCTCGTAGTCGCACTCCCGGAAGCTGTCGACGAGCGTGCCGGCCTGCTCGACGAAGAGGAACTCCTCGCCGATGCGCCGGATGTCGTTGCCGTCGTACACCTCGTCCTCGTAGAGGATGCCGACGGAGACGTCGGCGTGCTCGAAGATCTTCGCCAGCGAGCGGGCGACCTGCTTGTTGCGCTCGTCGTAGCTGGGGTAGTCGCCGACGTACCAGAGGTACTCGACGGCCTCCTCGCGGGCGTCGGCCACCTCGAAGTCGAGGTCGTCGGTCCAGTCGCCGCGGGCGCCCGGCGAGTCGCCGAAGGTGTTGCCCTTCTGCATGACGTTCTGGAACATATCTTGGAGCTCCGGCCGGACGTCGCCCTGGTCGACGGCCTGGCGGTTCAGCCGGGTGAAGCTCTTGAGGTGCTCGATCTCGACCGGGCAGGCGTCCATGCAGGCCATACACGCCATGCAGGACTCCATCGTCTCGGTGTCGATGACGCCGCCGCCGTCGGCGATGATGTCGGTCGGCTCCTCGCCGGCGTCGACGGACCGACGGTACTCCTTCAGGTCGAGGATGACGTCGCGGGGGTCGAGGTTCCGGCCGGAGGCCTTCGCCGGACAGACCGACGAACAGCGGCCGCACTTCGTGCAGGCGTCCTGGTCGAGCAGCTCCTTCCAGGAGAAGTCGTCGATGGATTCGGCGTTGGTGGCGTCCAGGTCGGAGGGGACGCCGGGCAGGCGGGCGCCGGCCTTCTCGTCGCGCGTGACGACGTTTGCGAACGACGAGAACATGTGGAACGGCTTGGCGTAGGGGATGGCGGCGATGAAGACGAAGGCCAGAAGCGAGTGCGACCACCAGGCGATGGGGTAGACGGCGGCGGCCATCGAGGCGTCCATCCCCGCGGCGGCGAAGCCGACGGCGACGGCCGTCCCGACGAAGCTGACCGACTCGGCGCCCTGCCCGAGGATGCGCAGCCCCTCCAGCAGGAAGCCGCCGAGCCCCAGCAGGAACAGCGACCACACGAGGAAGGCGTCCTCCCAGTTGGTGTGTTTGCCCCACAGCCGGTCCTTGCGGACGGCGTAGCGGCGCCACAGCGCGACCCCGAGCCCGACGACGAACAGCAGCCCGAGGGCGTCGGTCACCAGCTGGTAGGAGAGGTAGAAGTCCCCGACCCAGAACGACTCGCCGGTCGCCACCCGGTAGATGTCGAGGTCGATGAACAGGATGGTCGTCGCGATGAGCAGCGTCAGGAAGCCCCAGAGGATGAACGCGTGCATCAGCCCGCCGACCAGGTCGCGGTTGAACTGCTTCTCGTTGGAGGCGATCACCTTCGCCGCCGAGGCGATTCGCGAGGGGAGGTCGTCGAGGCGGTCGAACCAGTCCTCCGTTCCCTCGGCGTAGCGGGCGAACCGGCCGTAGATGCCGACCGCGGCGACGAGAATCGTCAGGGTGGCGAGGAAGTAGAACACCACCTTCTGGACCGGGCCGATCTGCCAGTAGGTCTCCCGGGCGACGTCGCCGCCCGCCTGGAGCGGAAGCGCCGATGGCATACGAATAGAAGGAGAGTCGTACCCGTTTAAGCCTTGTTACACCGGCTCGTGAAGCCGCCGTACGGCGCGTTCGCAAATCGTCGGAGCCCCCGATTGCCGGGTCGTTCATACCGCGCCGTGGAGGGCGGCCGCCGACAGCCCGACCGCCAGGGCGAGGGCCGGGACGTCCCGGCGCCCGAACCGGAGCGCCGGGAGCGTGGGGTTCCAGGCGAAGCAGCGGGCCTGCAGCGCGAGCGCGAGGCGGTCGGCCCGCCGGAAGGCGCGGTTGATCGCGGCGACGGACAGCAGGCTGATGCGCTCGGCGAGCGGCCGCTCGTCGCCGAGGCGGCTCCGGTGGGCGTCCCGGATGCGACCGACGTCGGCCTGCAGGACGGGCAGAAACCGGAAGACGAGCGCAGCCCCGGTCCCGAGGAACTGGCCGGGCCGGCCGGGGACGAGCCACTGGAACGCCGCCCGGGTGTCGCGGACCGGCGTGGACCGGACGAAGGCGGCCGTGACGAGCAGCACGAGCACGATCCGGTAGCTGGCGAGCGCCGGCGCGGCCGCGTCGCCGGCGACGAACCACGGCGACCCGAGGGTCGCACCCTCCAGAAGCGGCGCCGTGACGACGAACGGGAGCACGAACCGCAGTTCCCGGAGCGCCCACAGCGGCGACGTTCGTGCCGCCGCGAGCATCCCGGCGACGAGTCCCGTCAGCGCAGCGAGCCCACGTGGCGTCGTGTAGACGAGCGCGGCCGTCGCGAAGGCAACCTGGACGGCCAGCTTCGACCGCGGGTCGAGGCCGTGTGCCAGCGACCCGCCCGGCTCGTAGGTCAGCGTCATGGCGGCCGGACGTCGAGTTCGGGAAGGGCGTCGGCGACCGCGCTCGGGGTACCCTCCCTGGCGACGGCCCCGCCCGCCATCGCGACCACGCGGTCGGCCAGCGCCGCCAGGTCCCGGAGGTCGTGGGTGACGACGACGAGGCTGGTGCCGGCGGCGTGGAGCCGTTCGAGGCGGTCGAGAACGCGCGACCGGGCCGGCCAGTCGAGCCCGGTGAACGGCTCGTCGAGAACGAGATGTGCGGGCTCCATCGCCAGCGCGCCCGCGACCGCGACGCGGGCCTGCTCGCCGCCGGAGAGGGCGTCGATGCGCTCCTCGCGGCGGTCGGCCATCCCGACCGCCGTGAGCGCCTCCTCAACGCGGCGGTCGATCTCGTCGCGAGGGAGGCCGAGATTCTCGGGCCCGAAGGCGACGTCGGCGCCGACGGTCGCGGCGACGAAACAGTCGCGCGGCTTCTGGAACACCATTCCGACGCTGGTTCTGGCGCGGACGAGGTCGTCCCCGACGGAGGTGCCGTCGACGGTGACCGTCCCCTCGTCCGGCTCCAGCAGGCCGTTGAAGTGCCGGACGAGCGTCGTCTTGCCCGAGCCGTTCGCGCCCACTACCAGGACGAACTCGCCGTCGTCGACGGTGACCGAGACCTCGTCGACGGCGACCGTCTCGCCGTAGCGGTGGACGAGCCCCTCGGTCCGTATCATTTCGCCCGGATGCTGTCCACCAGGACGACGAGGACCGCGGCGACCATCTTCGATATCTCTGCCGGAATGAACGGCAGGACGAACTGGACCATCGCCGTGCGGACGCCGATGTCGTTGACGAGCATCCCGCCGGCGGCGCCGAGCGCATAGATGACGGCCGTGCCGGCGACCATCCCGGCGACCATCCGGCCCACGGGAATCTCGTCCGTGTCGAGCAGTTCGAGGCCGCCGTGTGTGACCGCGCCGATCAGCGCCGCGGCGACCGGGTACGACCAGAGGTATCCGAAACTGGACTTCCCGCCGAGCAGTATGCCGAGACCGGCCGACCCGCCGGAGAACACCGGCGCCCCGGCGGCACCGGCCGCCAGGTACAGTACCATCGCGGCTCCGCCCCAGACGGGCCCCAGCAGGATTCCCGCGAGGAAGACCCCGAGCACCTGCAGCGTCACCGGCACCGGCGTGCCGGGGAACGGAAACGAGACGTAGGCGAACGCGCCGACGAGTGCCGCAAACAGCGCGGCCCGCGCGATGTTCAGCGTCGCTTCGTCGCCGACGAGGTCGACGTCGGACGTCGTCGTGTCGCTCATGGAGCGTGGTTCCCGTCAACCGGCTTCACCCTGTCGGTCGACGTTCGGCGCCGGGTTTATGTGGTGAAAACGCGAAGAACGCTTCCCAAGTGACCGAGCACACCGACGAACTTCGCGACATATTCAGGAAGGTCGCCGACGAGGACACCGTCACCGAGAGCCAAGAGGAGTCGCGGGGCTCGCTGCCCGACGAGGAGGCCTCGCGGGAGCGTCTCGTCGAGATCGTCGAGCGGATGCGCGCCGACCACGACTTCGAGACGGAGCTCTCCGACGCGGAGTTGGCGACCGTCGTCAGGCGGTTCCACGACGACGACGGCGACGACGAGGTCGCCGAGGCGCTCGATATCTCCCCGGAGGAGGCCTTCCGCGCCCGGATGGACCTCCATCTCGTCCGCGAGGACGATACCGACGCCCCCTTCGACCTGGCCGACCTCCGCGACGACCTCGACGACGGCCGCTCGGCCGGCGAGATCGCCGACCGGCTGGGCGTCGCCGAGTCGACGGTTCGGCGGTACCGGCGGGTCGTCGAGGCGGAAAGCGAGGCCCGCCGCGCCAGCGAGCGATTCCGGACCGAGTTCGCAGACGCCGTTCCGGGTGCCACGGGCGAGCAGTTCACCGAGCAGATGGCCGAGGACGGCCTCGAAGAGGCGACAGAGGACATCGAAACGGACGTCTCCTTCTGAGCGGCGCTCGGTTTATACATCGGGACGCGACCAGCAGCGGTGTGCGCTGACGAGCGCCGGCGGTCCGCCGAGGTGGGAGCGCGGAACACGGGCCGTCGTAATCGCGTCGCCGTTCCGCCTGTTCGTTACCGCTCGACCCGGACGTCGTGTCGGTCGACGTACCGCTCGACCCGCGTCTCGAGCGAGCCGTCGCCCGGCCACGCGACCGGGGCGTCCAGCGCCTCCGGGTCGCCGACGTAGGTCCACAGGCCGCCGTCGCCGTCCGGCACCCGGACGCGGACGTAGAGCCCCCGGTCGACGCCCTCGTAGGCGTCGAGGGCCGCGAGGTCGCCGTCGCGGAGCCGCAGCACCCGGCCGTCGGTCTCACCCCCCGGCGCGAGCGTCGGGTATCGCGCCTCGATCCGGCGGAATCCGACCAGCCGCGCGTCGGGCCCGAAATCGGCGTGACCGACCACCTCGCGGGCGCGGTCCGGCTCCCGGAGCGTCCCGTAGACGAAGGCGTCCACGCCCCCGGCTTCGGGTCGCCGCTACAAGAAACGTCTAACCGGGGCCCGCCGAACGGCCGACGATGCGCGAGCGGCTCCTGTCGGCGTGGCGCCGCGTCCTGTCGCTGTCGTGGCCGGTGATGGCCGAGCAGACGACCCGGACGCTGATGCGGACCGTCGACGTCCTGGTGACGGCGCTGTTCTCGCCGGTGGCCGTCGCGGCGGTCGGGCTGGCGGACCTCTACGCCCGGTTCCCGCTGTGGGTCGGCCTCGGCACCGGCAGCGGCGCCATCGCGCTGTCGTCGCAGGACACCGGCAGCGGGGCGACGGCCAACCGCGACGAGGCGATCAGCCAGGCGCTCGCCGTCGGGGCCGTCGCCGGCGTCCCGTTCGCCGTCCTCGGCGTCCTGTTCGGCGAGTGGGCCGTCGCGTTGCTGGGGGCGCCGCCCGAGGTGGCCCGGCTCGGCGGCCGGTACCTCGCGATCGTCCTGGCGACGGCGCCCGCCAGACACGTCGGCCTCATCGCCGCCCGCTCGCTGCAGGGGACCGGCGACACCCGGACGCCGATGTACGTCAACGTCGCCGCGAACGCCCTCAACGTCGCCGGGTCGCTGACGCTCGGCCTGGGGCTGTTCGGGGCGCCGCGGCTGTCGGTCGTCGGCGTCGGCGCCGCGACGGCCGCCGCGAACGTCTTCACCGCCGTGGCACTGGTCGGCGCCCTGGCGACGGGGTGGGCCGACGCCGACCTGACGCTGCCGCGGGACCCCGTGATCGCCGGCCAACTGCTCCGCGTCGGCGCGCCGTCGGTCGCCGACGGGCTCGTCTCGACGCTGGCTGAGTTCCCGCTCAACGCGGTCCTGCTGGGCTTCGGAACGCCGGTCAACGCCGGGTTCCACGTCGGACGGCGGTTCCACCAGCAGGTGACCGGCCCGCTCTCCCGCGGGCTCTACGTGGGCGCGAGCGTCCTCGTCGGGCAGTCCCTCGGCGACGGGGCGCCGGCGACGGCGCGGTTCCAGGGGTGGGCGACGGCCGGCCTCGGCGTGGTGGTCGGCGGCGGCGCTGGCCTCGCGCTGGCCGCCGGCGCCGAACCGGTCGTGGCGTTGTTCACCGACGACG
>JAHENN010000276.1 GCA_018609665.1 Haloarculaceae archaeon
AGCGAGCAGGTCGTCGAACAGATCGTCCGCGCGACCTACCTCGTCGACCCCGCCATCGAGGTGACCGGCGCGGAGGGACAGGTCGCGGACCTCATCGAGCGTCTCGACGCTCTCCCCGAGGAGGAGCGCGCCCTCGTGACGACGCTGACAAAGCGGATGGCCGAGGACCTCACCGAGTACCTGGAGGGCGCCGGCGTCGACGTCGCCTACATGCACGACGAGACGGACACCCTCGAGCGGCACGAGCTCATCCGGTCGCTGCGGCTCGGGGAGATACAGGTGCTGGTCGGCATCAACCTCCTGCGGGAGGGGCTGGACATCCCGGAGGTGTCGCTGGTGGCCATCCTCGACGCCGACCAGGAGGGCTTTCTGCGGTCGGAGACGACGCTGGTCCAGACGATGGGCCGGGCCGCCCGGAACGTCGACGGCCGGGTCGTGCTGTACGCCGACGAGCCGAGCGACGCCATGGAGTCGGCCATCGAGGAGACCAAGCGCCGGCGGCGCATCCAGCGGGAGTTCAACGCGGAGCACGGCCACGAGCCGCGCACAATCGAGAAGGCCATCAGCGAGACGAACCTGCCGGGGGCGAAGACGGAGACCGGCAGCGTCTCCGGCGCCGACGTCGACTCCGTCGAGGCCGCCGCCGAGCAGATCGAGAAACTCGAGGCGCGGATGGAGGAGGCCGCCGACAACCTGGAGTTCGAACTGGCGGCGGACATCCGCGACCGGATCCGCGAGCTGCGGGACCGGTTCGACGAGCTGGACGCCCCCGAGGAGGGCGTTCCCGCGCCGGACGAGGCGCCGTAGCCGGGTCTTTTTGTCCCTGAGGGCGCGTGTACGGGTATGGTCGTCTCCGTCTACCTCCGGTCGCCGGTGGCGGTCGTCTGGACGCTGCTGGGCGGCGTCGTCGTCGGGGCCCTCGCCGCCGGCGGCTGGGCCGTCGCCGCGACGCTCCGGGCGGCGGCAGCGGCGAACCCGCTGTTCCTCGGCGGACTTGTCGAACTGCTGTATCTGCTCGCGCTGCTGCTCGTGGGCCTCGTCCTGGCGGTCGCCTGGCTGCCGTTCGGCGCCGGCGTCGCCTACGCGGTCGGGCGGCGGGCCCGGGGGCGGCCGGCGGGATTCCGGACGTCGGTGACGGCGGTGCTCGACGCCGTCGAGGAGGGGGCACGGTGGCTGAAGACCCGGGCGGCCGTTCCGGGGGTGGCCGAGCGGCTGCTCACCGAGGACGACGTCGCCCCGGCGGAGGTGGTCACCGGCTGCCGGGCGTTCGTCGTGCCGGCGCTCGTGCTCGACGCGCCGGACGCGCTCGAGCGGGCCGTCGACCGGGCCAACCGCGTGCCGCCGCGGTCGGGCCGGGAGCGGCTCTGGGCTGGCTGTCTCGGGGTGTCGCTGCTGGCGGCCGGCGGCGGCTACCTCGGCGGCACCGTCGGAATCGCCCCCGGCGTCGACGCGTCGGTCGCCGGCGGCCTCCTCGTGGCCGGACTCGTGCTCACGGCGGCGCTGGACGCCGCCTGGCGGGCCGAGACGTACGCCACCGAGGACGTCACCGAGGGGTTCCGGACGTGATCACAGCGACTCGACGAACGAGTCGACGGCGCCGGAGCCGGCGTGGACGTGGGCGTAGGTGCCGAGCGTCCGGTACTCGGCGAGGCCGTCCCGGCCGTCGGCGATTCCGTCGCCGCGGCGCACGTCGAAGGCGAGCGTCGCGTCGGCGGCGACGTCGGCCCGCGAGTAGTGGAACTCGTGGCCACGGACGGTCGCGCCGGCGTCGGCCACCGGCGTCGCCCGGTCGGCGACCAGTTCGACGTGGTCCAGCGCCTGGTAGCGGTCGCACATCTCGACGTTCGCCGGCAGGATACCCGCCATCGAGTGGGTCTCGCCGTCGGCGTCGGTCAGCGTCTCGGACAGCGCCATCAGGCCGCCGCACTCGCCGAAGACCGGCAGGCCGTCGGCGGCGCGGGCGGCGATGTCGTCGAGCGCCCCGCCGGCCGCCAACTCGGCGGCGTGGAGCTCGGGGTAGCCGCCGGGGAGGTAGACGCCGTCGCAGTCGGGCAGCGGGTCGCCGGCGACCGGCGAGAACGGCTCGACGGTCGCTCGGTCGCAGAGCCGCTCGAGGGTCGCAGGGTAGCGGAAGCAGAAGGCGGCGTCGTCGGCGACGGCGACGGTCGCCTCGCGGGGCGGGCCGACCGGCGCGGGGTCGGGCCGCGGCGGCTCGGCGGCGACCTCCAGCAGCCGGTCGACGCGGACCGTCTCGGCGGCCGTCGCGAGGCTCTCGTCGTCCAGCGGCGCCTCCTCGCCCATCAGCAGCCCGAGGTGGCGGTCGGGAATCTCCAGGCCGTCGAGCGGCGGCACCCGGCCGAGGTACGCCAGCCCGTCGGGCAGCGCCTCGCGAACCCCGTCTGCGTGGCGGCCGCCGTGGGCCCGCTGGGCGAGGACGCCGACGACGTCGATATCGCGGCCGGCCTCGGCGGCGTACTCGCGGAAGCCGAGCGCCTGAGCGGCGACGCTCTCCATGCCGGCCTTCGCGTCGACGACGAGGACGACCGGTAGCCCGAGCGTCTCGGCGACGTAGGCCGTCGAGTTCGTCCCGTCGTACAGCCCCATCATCCCCTCGACGACGCAGACGTCGCCGGTCCCGCGCCAGTAGTTGCGCAGACAGCCGTCCTCGCCGGCCAGCCAGGGGTCGAGCGACCGCGACGGCCGGTCGCAGACGGCGGCGTGGTGGCTCGGGTCGATGAAGTCCGGGCCGGCCTTCGCGGGCTGTGGGTCGTGGCCGGCCGCCGCCAGCGCCCGACAGACCGCGAGCGTCGCGACGGTCTTGCCGACGCCGGAGGTCGTGCCGGCGAGGACGACGCCCCTCATCGGTCGGCCCCCTCCTCGTCGTCGTCGAGCAGTCGGTCGGTGACCTCGCGGACGCCGGCCCGGATGTCGGCGGCCGGCAGGTCGGCGCGGTCGGCCAGCGCCAGCGCCCCGCCCATCCCGACGCCCTCCTTGGCCTCGCCGCGCTCGTAGGCGGCCATGGCGGGGTGGTCGTCGGTGAACCCGGGGTCGGTGACGGTCACCTCGAGGTCGAGGGCGTCGGCGGCCCGCCCGAGGTCGACGGCGGGATCGGCGTCGACGTAGGCGGTCGTCGCCAGCCGGAGGGGCGGCTCGCGGCCGCGGTGCCGGAGGCAGGCGGCGGCGGCGACGAGCTGGGTCCCGCCGGCGAG
>JAHENN010000277.1 GCA_018609665.1 Haloarculaceae archaeon
CCGTCAAGGAGCTGTCGTTCGACGCGCTGCCGGTCGAGCGGGTCGACGCGGCGGACGTCGCCTACGTCGCCGGCCGGACGCCGACGACGTCGGCGTCGCTGGCGGAGACGACCGCGCGGTTCCTCGCGCGGGCGGCCGACGGCAGCGCGACCGCCGCGCTGGGGCTGCTCGACGACGGGGTCGACGGCGAGACGCTGGCGGAGCTGCTGCCGGCGGCCGACGTACTGGTCGCGACGGAGTCGGCCGTCGAGGCGGTCCTCGGCCGGAGCGGCGAGCCGACGGGGGTCACCCACGCGCTGGCCTCGGAGTACGACCTCGATACCGTCGCGCTGCTGCGGGACGGCGACGCGGCGGCCTGGCACGACGCCACCGTCCACGAGGTGACGCTGCCGGCGGTCGACGTCGTCGACGCCAGCGGGGCGGTCGACGCCTTCGCCGGGGCGTTTCTGGTCGGCCTCGCCGGCGACGTCCAGACGGCGCTGCGCGGCGCCGTGGCGGCGGCGGCGCTGGCGAAGACGACCCCCGGCGCGCTGCCGGCGTTCACGAGGGCGGAGCTGGAGGCGCTCGCCGAGTCGGTCGAGCGGCCCTGAGCTACGCGGTCAGCCGGCCGTCGATGACGTCGTCGACGAGCGCCTCACGGACCGTCCGGGGGGCGGCGTCGTCGCCGAGCGTGACCCAGCGGATGCGGGCGCCCTGGACGGCCGCCAGCAGGTGCGCCGCCGTTCGAGAGGCGTCGACGGCCGCGAACCGGCCGCCGTCGATTCCGCGCTCGATGACGGCGGTGACGGCGGCGTGGACCCGGGCGTCGTTCTCGGTCAGCTGCTCGCGGAAGGCGTCGCTGTGCGGCGCCTGCGCCCGCAGCTCCAGCAGCGCCGTGTGGAACGCCCGGTGTTCCTCCAGGTCCCGGTCGTCGCCGAAGAGGAACAGGTCGACGAGGTCGACCAGCTGGTCGCGGGGGTCGTCGGACGCCGCGTCGGAGACCCGCGTCTCGAAGCGGTCCAGCAGGTGCGCCAGCAGCTCGACGAGCAGTTCCTCCTTCGTGTCGAAGTGGTAGTGGAGGTTCGACTTGCTGCAGTCGCAGCCGTCGGCGATGTCCTGCATCGTCAGCGACGCGTAGCCGTGTTCGCAGAGCGCCTCGTAGGTGGCGTCCATGATGCGCTCGCGGGTCCCCGCCATGGTGACTGACTAGTCAGTTAGCCGGATTAACCGTTGCGGGTCGGTCGGCAGCGACGGTCGCCCGGTCGGAATCGCCCGCGTGACATTATGTCGCACTATCGGCCACGAAACTTATATTCCGTGACGGCCGACCGGCGAACATGAGGTTACCAGCAGCGGTGTTGGCTGTCGTACTGGTCGTCTCGGCCGTCGGGGCGGCGGCGGCACCCGCCGCGACCCAGGACGCCGAGGCCGAAGGGTACAGCGGCGCGTTCGTCGAGTTCGAGACGACGGACGCCGCGGTGAGCGACTACGCCGTCAACGGGACGGTCGTCGTCGACAGCCTGCGGGTGCAGTCCGCCGGCGAGTCGGACGGCGACGGCGGCGTCGGCGTCGGCGTCGGCGCTGACTCGGTGGTGAGCATCGACGGCGCGGCGATTCAGAGCCAGACCAGCGCCGCGGCGCAGGCCTCCGTGGCCTTCGAGAGCGGCGCCGAGATGGAGGCCAACGACAACCGGCACGGCGTCGTCCGGGTCACCGCCGACGACGGCGACCAGGTCGTCCAGGCCAACGTCAGCGGCGACGCCCGCTCGGAGGGCGACGGCCGCGTGGTCGTCTCCGGCGACAACGGCGCCCAGGGGACGTTCATCGTCGTCGGCGAGGGCAACGTCTCGACCGACGGCGAGGGTCAGGTGACCGCCAACATCGGCGAGAACGGACAGCTCGTCTACCGGCAGTACGACGGCGAGCGCTCCGACAGCGAACGGCAGCAGGAGCGGCTCATCCAGGAGGGTACCGCGGCTGCCGAGCTGTTCGTCCGCGGCGCGGCCGACTCCGGTTCCGGCGACGGCGACGACAGCGACGCCGACGGGACCAGCGTCGTCACCTACGACGAGGACACCAGCGCGGAGGTGACCAGCCGGACCGAGAGCCGGATCAACGCGACCGTCGACCGGACGGAGCGGCAGGGCAAGGTGGTCGTCGTGACCGTCGCCGAGTCCGCCGTCGAGAACGCCGAGTCGCTGGAGGTGCTCGTCGACGGCGAGGCCGCCGCCCAGGCCGACTCCTACGGCGAGGTCGAGCAGTCCGCCGAGGAGGGCGACGAGCCGCGGTACCTCGTCCGGCAGTCCGCCAGCGCCGAGGCCGCCGTCGACGTCGTGGTCGGCATCGACCACTTCTCCGAGCGGCAGCTCTCGATACAGGACGCCGACGACGGCGAGCAGACCCCGACCGACGGCACGGGTGACGACACCGACGCCGACGGCGGCGACGGCGGCGACGGCGGCGACGGCGGCGACGGCGGTTCGAGCGCCGACGGCCCCGGCTTCGGTGCCCTCACCGCCCTCGTCGCGCTGGTAGCCGCCCTCGTCGCGACCGCGGCCCGGCGTCGCTGAGACGCGGGAACCGGCGAGACCACCCGTAGTTAAGTGCGATGGGGAACGGACTACCGAGTATGTCCAGTAGCGTGAAACTCCTCGCCGCGGCGATGCTCATCGGGGGGATGCTCGCCGCCGTTCCGGCGGGGACCGCGGCGACGCAGTCGGACGCGACGCTCGAGGTAGCGGTCGTCGACCAGGACGGCGACGGCATCGGCGGCGTGACGATCACCGCAACCTGGGACGACGGCAGCCGGACGGAGACGACCGCCTCCAACGGCCGCGCGTTCGTCGACGTCCCGGAGGGCGCCGACGTCGAGCTGAACGTGACCGCCGAGGAGTACGTCCGCAACCACCCCTTCGTCGTCAGGGACGCGACGAGCGAGGAGGTGACAGTCGACATGGCGCGGAAGGGCCGGGCGACCGTCGTCGTCCGGGACACGGACGGCAATCCGGTCGAGGACGTCGGCATCGAACTCCAGCAGGAGTTCCGCGTCGACGCCGCCGGCGAGACCGACGATACCGGCCAGTTCAGCACCGGGACGATAGAGCAAGGCGAGTACGAACTCACCGCCGTCAGGCCGGACTTCTTCGAGGAGGTGCGGACGATCTCCGTCGACGAGGAGACCCGCGAGGAGGTCGAACTGGAGCGCGGACAGGTCCCGTTCGAGGTCGCGGTCGTCGACGACCACTTCGACGAGCCGCGGTCGCTCGAGGCCCAGGTCACGATCAGCGACGCACAGGGCCAGGTCGGGCAGCTCCGTGCGACCGGCGGTCGGGCCTCCATCGACGTCGGCGTCAACAACCAGTACACGGTCGCCGTCGAGCAGGAGGGCTACCAGCGGAGCGAGCGGACCGTCGAGGTCGACGAGAGCGCCCGGTCGGTGCAGATTGCGACCCAGCGGGTTCCGGAACTGACTCTCGAGCCGCAGAACGACCGGGTCGTCGTCGGCGAGAGCACGACCGTCAGGGTCGTCAATGCCTACGACGAGCCCGTTGCCGGCGTCGAGGTGACCCGGAACAACGAGACGGTCGGCGAGACGGACGAGAACGGTGAACTCGTCGTGCCGGTCGAGTCGACCGGCAGCCAGGGCCTGCAGGCGGTGCAGGGCGACCTCCGGTCGGACGTCGTCGCCGTCGAGGGCGTCGAACCCGCCGACGAGCCGACGCCGACCCCGACCCCGACGGACGAGACGGTCGGCGACGCGCCCGGCTTCGGCGCCCTCGTCGCCCTCGTCGCGCTGCTGGCGGCGGCGCTGCTGGCCCGGCGGCGCTGACGGACGCAGGGGTTCGATTCCGCCCACAGCGAGGGGTCGGCGCGGTCCGCCCTCGGAGAGAACCTCCCCTTGGCGAGTCCTCAGCGGCCGTCGCGAGTCAGGCCGCCCGGAACTCGCCGTGCTTGACGCCGATGCCGAACGCGACCAGGCCGAAGACCAGCATCGACGGCGCGACCATCCTCTGTATTATCTCATCGGACATACCTATCGGGGCGGCCATCAGTCCGCCGACGCCGGCGGCGACGACGACGACCAGCGCGCCGAGCGCGACCGGAAGGCTGAATTCCATGTCCGGCGGTTGGCGGCTGGCGGACATAATAGCCCCGTCTCCGGCAGGGCGACGCTCACGAGAACCGTACCGTCTCCGTCGCGGGGTCGACCGCGACCCGGGCGCCGAGCGGCAGCGGCGCCGTCGGCGTCGTGTGGCCCCAGTCGAGGCCGAGCACGACCGGCGCCTCGGGGGCGTACCGACCGACCGTCTCGGCGACGGTCTCGTAGAGCCGTTCGCGGTAGGCCTCCCGCTGGTCGCGCGGCGGCTCCTCCAGGAAGCTCCGGGTCGGCGGCCGGCCCAGCAGGACGGCGCCGAACCGCTCGAGCGGTCCCCGCTCGCCGAGGCAGGTGAGCGTTCCGCCGACCATCTCGGGCTCCGGGAGGGTCTCGGCGGTCTCCAGACACAGCACCGCACCGTCGAGCGCCTCGGCGGCCGGCAGGTACCGGTCGGCCGCCAGGTGCCACTCGACGATGGCCCGCGACCCGCCCCAGAGTCGGCCCGCGGCGGCGTCGTCCCCGCCCGCCCACCGCGGACCGGGGTTCGGCTCGTAGGCCGGCGGCGACCCCATCTCGTCGGGGTTCGTCCACCACGTCGACGGCTCGTCGGTCCACTCGTCGCCGGCCGCCAGTTCCCCGAGCGACTCCTCGAAGAACGCCCGCCGGCAGTAGCGCTCGGTGTAGTCGGGCAGTTCGCCCGGCACGGCGAGTTCGTTCATCAACTGTGCGCCGTTGTAGGAGACGACGCCGGCCTGCCAGAGGAACAGCCCGAGGTTCGTGTTGTCGCTCATGCCGTAGAACCGCGTCGGGTTCGACCGGAGGACGTCGGCGTCCAGGTGTCGCAGGACGCGGAGCTGGTCGTGGCCGCCGATGGTCGCGACGACGCCGCGGATCTCGGGGTCGCGGAAGGCCGCGTGGACGTCGGCCGCACGCGCCCGAGGGCTGTCCGAGAGGAACTCGTTCGACTGCCGGGCGGTCGGGTAGACGACCGGCTCGAGGTCGAAGACGGTTCGGAGCCGTTCCAACCCTAACTCGAAGACGTGCGGGGCGTCGTGGGCGCCGCCGCTGGAGGGCGCTACGACCGCGACCCGGTCGCCGGGCGACAGCGGCGGTGGCGTCCGGAACTCCATGTCATCGCGCCGTTCGGGGACGGCAAAAGCGTTCGTTCGGGGTCGCTTTCCGTTCCGTGCGAGTGCGAATGGTACGGGTGGTTCGCCTATGGCTTCGGTGAAACGAACCGCAACACCTCGAAAGCCCTCGCGGCGCTCGGGGCCTCGCGACGGCTCGCTGTCGTCCGAAAATCGAAGATTTTCGTGATCACGGAAGACCGGAGGTCGTCCGAACGACGCGCTTCGCTCACTCCGTTCGCTGCGGTGTCTTCGCGCGGCGGTACCGCGCGAGCGGGCCGAGGGACCGCCGGTCCCTCGCGGCTTGCGTCGCCGGGGCACCGCCGAGCGCCGCTCGCCCGTTCAGTCCGCCAGGGACCGCCGGTGGAACAGCCGGCCGCCTGGTGGACTGAACGGGCGAGGCCGGCACGAGCTTCTCAGTTCGTTCCGTACACCCCCTGTATCGACCAATTCGCGCGCGGCACCGACCGAACCCCGAGCCGTCTCCGAGCCCGTCCGACCACTACCGACTGCGGTCGCCTTCGAGCCAGCCGCGACGGCGTCGGGGCCCGCACGCCCGGACAGGTCGGGAGACGGAGCGCGGTCGACCGTCCCGAACGCCGCGCGAGACGCATCTCGCGTCCCGGCCTCCGGGGTCGGCGGTCACGACGCCGAGCCGTATGGTACACCATGCAGCAGCGATTCACCGTCCGGGCGTGCTGCTTATCGTATGGTTTCCCTGCGAGTCCTCGCCGTCAACGCGGTCGTCGGCCTCGTCATCCTGATCGTCGCGAACGCCGTCGGCCTCGGCACACAGATATCGCTCGTCACGCTCCTGGTGTGTGCGGTCTTCGGGCTTCCCGGGGCGATTCTGGTGATACTGCTCGCCGTGCTCGACGTCGCCTTCGTGGCCACGGTGGTTCCCGCGGTTCTCGCCGTTCTCGCGTGAGGCCGTCGTGGAGCGGCGCGGGCCGGCAGAAACGTCCCGACTACGCCTCCGGCGGTGGCGGCTCGTCGGCCGGGCGGCGGGTCGACAGCACCAGCGTCGAGAAGTCCGTCTCGGTGATGTCGCCGCGGTCCAGCGCGTGGAACCACCCCTCGTCGACCCGCCACTCGCCGAGGAACTCGCCGGCGCCGTCGGTGGCGAACGCCCAGAAGTGACAGTCCGGCGGCGCCCAGCCGTCGTCGTAGGCCTCGACCAGTTCCGTGCAGACGTTGCCGATGTCGCCGCTGGCGAGGCCGCCGGCGGCCGTCTCGTACTCGACGTGGAGCCGCTCGCCGTCGTCGGTCGACTCGCGGGCGGTGCGCTCGACGTAGACGCCGAGGCTCATCAGCCGCCGTTCGAGGCGGTCGACCACCTCGGCGGTCCCGTCCATATCCGCCGTTCGGCCCGGGGCGGAAGAAAACCCTTCGCCTACACCGGCGCCGGCGGCTCGGGCTGGAACTCGACGACCGCCTCGCGGAACGCCTCGGGCACGCGGGTCGGCTCGCCCGACTCGTCGACGGCGACGTGGACCAGCCCGCCCTCCGCGACGACGTCGCCGGCCTCGTCGCGGCACTCGTAGTCGAACTCGATGCTGGAGGCCTCGATGGCGTCGACGCGGATGGCGTTGCACAGCCGGTCGCGGAACGCTGCGGGCTTGCGGTAGTCGAGGTCGACGTGGACGACGTGGACATCCCAGTCGGCGTCCCGCAGTCTCTCGTAGGGGTAGCCGATGGCCTCGAGGTAGGCGGTGAACGCCTCGTCCTGGAAGGTGACGTAGTTGCCGTAGAAGACGACGCCCTGGGCGTCGGTCTCCTCGAACCGGACCGTGTTCTCGTGGACCGTCTGCATACCCGGCGGGGGGCCGGCGGCGACAAGAGCGTTGTGGCGACCGACTCACTCCAGTTCCCGGTCCTGGAGCGCGCCGGTGACGCCGGCCACGGTGGCGGGCTCGAACTCCGCGTCCGCCGGCGGGTACGCCTCCAGGGCAGCGAGGTAGAACAGCACCTGCTCCCAGACGTGGGGCTGGCCCTGGATGGACCGGACCTCGCGGTCGTCGCCCTCGCCGAAGACGCGCCAGAACTCGCCCATCACGTGGGTGTCGTCGGTCGCGTGGCGGGTGCCGACCCACCGGACCGCGTCCCGGACCGCCGAGAGGCTGCGCGGTTCGTCCTCGCCGCGGCGGGCCTTCGCCAGCGGGATGAGCACCTTCGAGTCGTAGCCGCCGTCGTCGGTCTCGCCGGCCTCCGGTTCGGCGGTGATCTCGGGGATGGTCGCGCCGTCCCGCGTCATGTGCGACCGGATGCGGGGGTGGTCGAACGGGTTGTCGACCTGCGGGCGGTCGCAGAGCCGGCCGGTCTCGGGGTCGGTGTACGGCGTGAACGCCAGCGGCCACGTCAGCTCGCTGTACGGGAAGCCGCCCTCGTTGCCGCAGTAACAGCCCTCCTCGGCGTCGTACAGCACCTCGTCGATGGCCCGCCCGAGTTCGTGGCGGCGCTCGTCGTAGCGCTCGGCCGCCTCGTCGAAGCCGAGCACGCGGGCGGCCCTCGCGGCCGACGTCAGCGCCTGCCAGGCCGGGGCGGCGCCGTTGATCGTCTGGCGGTCCGGCTGGGTGAACCGGTCGTCCTCGAAGTTCGGACACTGGAGGCCGTTGCGGGGGTCCCGGCAGTCGACCAGGTAGTCGGCGGCCCGCCGGATCGTCGGCCACACCGCCCGGAGGTACTCCTCGTCGCCGGTCACCTCGTAGTGGTCGACCAGCGTCCAGACGACGAACCCCGTCGTGTCGATCT
The DNA here is from genome assembly GCA_018609665.1 of Haloarculaceae archaeon. GTDB lineage: Archaea > Halobacteriota > Halobacteria > Halobacteriales > Haloarculaceae > Natronomonas. Next base: position 7,954 of record JAHENN010000277.1, read on the forward strand.
GGTAGGGGATGGGCCCGCCGGCGACGCCGTCGGCGTAGTAGTTCATGTTCCAGTTGGCCTGCAGCGTGTTGAGCGACGTCCGCTGGGAGGGCCGGGTCGGGTCCGTGACGTCGCCCTCGCGGACGGAGTCGACGGTCCGCTGCTGCAGGCTGGCGTACCACCGGTTGCGCTTCTCCACCCAGTCGTTCCGCCCGATGAGGTCGAGAGCGTAGTTGAAGAAGGCGCCGTCGCGGGGCCAGTCCTCGCCGTACGGCGGCTGCGTGGTGATGGAGGCGACGAGCGCGCCGGACTCGGGGTCGTAGGTGGTGACCAGCGTGACCAGCGCCCGCCGGGCCGTCGCCATGATGGCATCCGTGTCGGCCGGCGACTCCCGGGCGGCGATGGTCTCGCGGTTCGGCAGCGGCGCCTCCGACAGCAGGTCGGCGATCCACGCCTCCTTGGCCTCGCGGAGGCGCTCGAACCGCGCGTCCCGGACCCGCCCGAGGACGGTCCCGGCCTCGGTCTCGTCGGCGCCGGCCGCCAGCACCACCGTCTCCTCGGCCGTGCCGCCGGGGCCGAACTCCAGCGGCGTCGAGACGGCGCTCGTCGCCTGGCCGACGTAGCTGTCGTTGCCGGACAGCCCCCCGCTCGAGGCGTCGTCGTAGGCGTCGACCGCCGGCCCCTCGCGGCCCGTCGGCTCGGCGGCGGGGTCGTGGGCGTCGCCGCCGACCTGGAAGCCGGCCGTCTCGCCGTCGAAGCCGACCACGAGGGCGACGGACCGCTGCTCGCCGGTCGACTGGTCGACGCCGCTGCGGTCGTGGACGACCGCGTCCAGCCGGTCGACGTAGCGGGCGCGGTGGTCGTTGTTCTCCTCGAAACACCAGTCCTGGACGGGGTACTGGGGGTACTTGCCGACGACGAGGCCGGGGTTCTGGAAGGCGACGAGCCGGGCGGCCGCGACCGGCGAGTCGCCCCGCCTGGTCGCCCGGACGCGGCGGACGAGGGCGTCGTCGTCGCGGGCCACGACGGCCTCGACGCGGACGTCGAGCCCCAGCTCGTCGTCGGCGTAGCGGGTGACGACGGCGTCGGAGTACGCCGCCTCGACGCCGTCGAGGTCGTTGCGGTAGCGCTGCTCGACCTCGTCGAACTCTCGGAGCCAGGTGGTCTCGAAGCCGTCGCCGGTGTCGGCGGCGACCCCGAGGAACGCCCCCATGTTCGGCGCGACCACGATCTCGTCGTCCGCGTCGCGGCCCTCGGTGAAGTACTTCAGCTGCTCGTAGAAGGACGGTCGCGGCCACCGGAGGACCGTCACCGTCCCCGCGTCGTTGAGCGCGGCCGCCATGCGCCCGTTGGCCGACTGGGCGTTGACGTCCGTCGGGCCGTACAGCGGCCGGTCGCGGGGCTTGAAGCAGCCGCGCTTGGCCCGCAACCGCTGCGGCGTCGAGCCGTGGAAGTCCGAGTCGACGGGGTAGAGCCGGCCGCGGTGCGAGCGGCCGGCCGCGGCCCCGAGGTCGGTCGTCGGATCGCCGGCACGCGTCGCGGACGGCAGCGCGCCGAGGCCGGCGGCGGCCCCGACCGCGCCGAGCACCGCCCGCCGCGAGATGTCGGTCGCCGGGTCGTCGTGGTCGTCTCGATCCGTCATTGAATTCCGACACGCCCGGCGGCCGGATTAGCCTACCGCGCGGGATGCCTGGCAGTTTATGTACCGCCGCGGTCGGCAAGCCTTGCCGTAACTCTCGGTTATAGAAATACGGAGGTATATGCGCGATATACATGAGCGACGAGAGCGACGACGACGAGCCGGGGCTGGCGACGCGCTGTCTCCACGTCGGTCAGGGGCCGGACCCCGACACCGGCGCCGCCGCTCCGCCCGTCCACCAGACCTCCTCCTACGAGTTCCCGGACGCCGAGACCGCCGCCGACCGCTACGCCCTCGAGGACGACGGGAAGGTCTACTCCCGCATCTCCAACCCGACCGTCGAGGCGCTGGAGGAGCGGCTGGCCGCCGTCGAGGGCGGGACGGCGGCGCTGGCGACCGCCTCCGGGATGGCCGCGCTGGACGCCGCGACGCTCGTGCTGGCGGAGGCCGGCGACAACGTCGTCTCCGCGTCGTCGATCTACGGCGGCACCCACACCTACCTCACGCACACGGCGAGCCGGCGGGGCATCGAGGCGCGGTTCGTCGACACGCTGGACCCCGACGCCTACGCCGCGGCCATCGACGAGAACACGGCCTACGTCCACTGCGAGACGGTCGGCAACCCCTCGCTGGTGACGCCGCCGCTGTCGGAAATCGCCGCGGTCGCCCACGACAACGGCGTGCCGCTGTTCGTCGACAACACCTTCGCGACGCCGGCGCTGTGCCGGCCGCTGGAGCACGGCGCCGACCTCGTCTGGGAGTCGACGACGAAGTGGATCCACGGCTCCGGGACGACGGTCGGCGGGGTGCTGGTCGCCGACGGCTCCTTCCCGTTCGCGGAGTACCCCGAGCGGTACCCGGAGATCGGCGGCACGAACCCGGCGTTCGGGATCAACTTCAGCGAGCGATTCGGCGACCGCGCGGTGATCGAGGCGGCCCGCCAGCGCGGCGCCCGCAGCCTCGGCGACGGACAGTCGCCGTTCGACGCCTGGGCGACGATGCAGGGGCTGGAGACGCTGCCGCTGCGGATGGAGCGACACTCGGAGAACGCCGCCGCCGTCGCGGAGTTCCTCGCCGACCACCCCGCGGTATCGTGGGTCGCCTACCCCGGCCTGGAGTCCCACGAGACCCACGACCTGGCCGCGGAGTACCTCAACGGCGGCTACGGCGGGATGATTGCCTTCGGCCCCGAGGCAGGTTACGACGCCGCCGTCCGGCTCTGCGAGGAAACGGAGGTCGCGAAGTTCCTCGCCAACGTCGGCGACGCCCGGACGCTCGTCATCCACCCCGCCTCGACGACCCACGCCCAGCTGTCGGAGGCCGAACAGCGGGCCAGCGGCGTCACGCCCGACCTCGTGCGGCTGTCGGTCGGCATCGAAGACGTCGACGACATCATCGCCGACCTCGACGCCGCGCTATGAGCGCCGACCGCGTCTCGCTCGGGGAGTTCACCTTCGAGTGCGGCGAGTCGATCCCCGACCTCGAGGTCGCCTACGAGACGTACGGCGAGTTCACGGGCGACAACGCGGTGCTGGTGTGTCACGCCCTGACCGGCAGCGCCCACGTCGCCGGCGGCCGGCGGCGGGCCGACACCGCCGGCCAGGCCCGCGCCTGGTGGGACGACATCGTCGGCCCTGGCAAGGCCATCGACACCACCGACTACTACGTCGTCTGCGCGAACGTCCCCGGCTCCTGTTACGGCTCCTCGGGGCCGCCCTCGACGAACCCGGAGACGGGCGAGCCGTGGGGCACCGACTTCCCGGCGGTGACGGTCGGCGACTGGACCCGCGCCCAGCGGCGGCTGCTCGACGAGCTGGGCGTGCCGAACCTCCACGCCGCCGTCGGCGGCTCCGTCGGCGGGATGAACGTCCTCGAGTGGGCCAAGCGCCACCCCGACCACGTCGACCGGCTGCTGGTCGTCGCCGCCGCCGCCCGCCTCGATTCGCAGTGTCTCGCCCTCGACGCCATCGCCCGCCGGGCGGTCACCACCGACCCCGACTGGCAGGGCGGCGACTACTACGGCGGCGACGCCGACGGCCGTGCGAGCGACGAGGGCCCCGTCGAGGGGCTGGCGCTCGCCCGCCAGATCGGCCACGTGATGTACCTCTCGAAGTCGTCGATGGATGACAGGTTCGGCCGCCGAGCCGCGGGGATGGACGCCGGCCGCGAGCTCTTCCGGATGGACCCCGCGGCGGGCTTCTTCCCGTACCGCGAGGTGGAGTCGTACCTCGACTACCAGGGCGAGAAGTTCGCCCGACGGTTCGACGCCAACTCCTATCTCTACCTGACGCGGGCGATGGACAGCTACGACCTGTCGGCGGGTTACGACTCCGACGCCGAGGCGGTGGCGGCCTTCGACGGCGAGGCGCTGCTGCTGTCGTTCACCGGCGACTGGCACTTCACCGTCGAGCAGAGCGAGTCGCTGGCGGCGGCGTTCCGGGCGACCGGCACCGACACCGCCCACCACGTCGTCGACTCCGACCACGGCCACGACGCCTTCCTGGTCGAGCCGGACCGGGTCGGCCCGCCGCTGTCGGACTTCCTGGCCGACGGCGTCGACGGCCGGGCCGTCTCCGACACCGAGGAGGACGACGACGACGACTTCGCCCCGGTCCACGCCGGGCTCTTTTCCAACTGACCGGCGCGGCAGCGACGAGTCCGGCTGCGCCCGAGGGGACGTCGTCGGTCCGGGCAGCAATCCGCCTGCCGGGCGGTCCGTGCGCCGGGCGAGCCCGCTCAGACGCGGCGGTCGCGGTCGACGGCCGGCAGTTCGACCCGGACCCGGTAGTCGTCGGCCTCCGGGAGCCGGAGCCGCCCGCCGGCGTTCTCCGCGGCCCACCGGAGCGCCCACAGCGAGATGCCGCTGCCGTGTCCCAGCGGCGTCTCCCGGCCCTCGACCAGCGCCTCCCGGACCATCTCCGGCACCGGGTCGCCGGGGCAGCGAACCTCGACGGCGACGGTGCCGGCCTCGGGAGGCCGGACCGCGACGGTCGGAGCGCCGTCGGTCCGGGTTGCGACGTCGGTCAACAGCGCCGTCAGCGCGTCCCGGAGCCCCGTGTCCGCCGGTGCCGTCGCGTCGACGTCCGCCCGGACGTCGAGCCCCTCGGCGGCCGACCTTTCGACCGCGTCGGCGGCCGCCTCGACGAGGACACCGACGTCGGTCGGCTCGACGGACGACACCGACAGCGTCCAGCGGACGTGGCGGGCCCGCTCGGCCGTCTCGACGACCGACGTCGCGTGGTCGATGGCCGTCGTCAGACACTCCCGCGCCGCCGGGTCGAGGTCGTCCCGCTCGGCGAGCGTCCGCAGGTTGCCGAGCACCACGTTGAGGTCGTTGCGGACGTCGTGCCGGAGCACCCGGTTCAGCACCGACAGCCGCTGTTCGCGGCGCTCGAGCGCCCGGTCGGTCATGGCGAAGTCGCGGGTCCGCTCCAGCATCATCCGGACGTTCAGCTCCGGCTCCGGCTTCGGCGGGTCGTCGTACGTCCCCGGCGGCACGTAGTAGGGGTTCTCACAGACCCGCCCCCGGTAGACGATCAGCCGGTGGGTCCACAGCGCCTTGCCGAGCGACGCCTCGGAGAACCGCGAGAGGTCGTACTGACAGAGGGCGATGACGGGCAGGTCCGCGTGCTGCTCGTCGAAGCGCGACTCGAAGCGGAGGATGGGGTCGAACCGCTCGGCGGCGTGGAAACACCAGCTGTTCTCCCCGGCGACGGCGAGGCCGTCGTGGCCGGCCGCGCGGCTCTCGCGGCAGGCCGTCTCGAGGGTCCGTAACATTCCGTCGGGGTCGAAGCCGTCGTCCAGATACACCGACTCCGCCTCCCGGATCTGCAGGTCGCCCGCGTCGGTCCGGGCGTCGACGTCGACGCCGACCGCCGCCAGCGTTCGCCGGACCGTCTCCGGGTCGTTGTCGTCGGCGATGTAGAGACACCGGCGGTCGTCCCGCAGGGCCGCGTCGGCGAAGGCGGCCCCCGACGTCAGCTGGACGTCCGGCGCGTCGTAGAACATCGCCAGATGCTGGGGGGCGTCGAGCCCGGCGAACTCCGCGCGGATGCGCTCGAAGTCCGGTACGTCCGGCGCGTCCGGTGCGTCCGGGCTCCCGTCGGCCACGTCTCTCGACCCCCCAGGGCTGTCCATACCGACGACGGACGAGCGACGGTCATAGCTCTGGCGGTCGGTTCGGCGCGCCGAACGCCGCGTTACAGGAGGTCCCGGCGCTCGAACAGCGTCCGGAGGTCGGCCATCGAGGCGACGACGGCGTCGCAGTGCGGCTCGACGGCGGGCTTCGGCTCGTAGCCGACCGCCAGCCCGGCGACCTCAAGCATCGGCAGGTCGTTGGCGCCGTCGCCGACGGCGGCCGTCTCCTCCGCCGCGACCCCGACGTCGGCGGCAAGCGCCTCGAGGGCGTCGTCCTTCGTCCCCGCGACGAGCGGCCCCTCGACGGCGCCGGTCAGCGCGCCGTCCCGGGTCGGGAGCCGGTTGGCGACGACGGCGCCGACGTCGACGCCCGCTGCCGACAGCGCCCGCTCGACGCCGCGCTCGAAGCCGCCCGTCAGAATCGCGACGTGGTGGTCGGCCGCCCGCAGCGCCGCGACGACGTCGGCCGCGCCGGGGCGCAGCGCGACGCCGTCGAGGGCCGCCGCGACGTCGGCTTCCGGGAGGCCGTCGAGCAGCTCCGCGCGGGCCCGGAGGCTCTCGGTGTAGGAGAGCTCGTCGTTCATCGCCCGCTCGGTGATGTCGGCGATCTCACCGGCGACGCCGGCCTGCTCGCCCAGCAGGACCGTCATCTCGGAGTCCGACAGCGTCCCGTCGAAGTCGAAGGCGACGAGCATACGCCGACTGGGGGACGGCGGGGTACGAAAGCGTCGGTTCCGCCTCAGGCGGGGTCGGCGTCGGCCCACCGGGTCCACAGCACCAGCAGGCTCGGCAGGACGACGACGCTGCCGAGGAGGGCATAAATGATGGTGAGCGCGGTGATGATGCCGAACTGCTGCAGCGGGACCAGAAGCGCCAGCCCGAGGATGGCGACGCCGCCGGCGGTGGTGGCGGTCGACCCCAGCAGCGCGCCGCCGGTGCCGAGTATCGTCCGCTCGAGGGCCGTCTCGGCGCCGACGCCGCGGTTCAGCTCGTAGACGTACCGCTCGGAGACGTGGATCGAGTAGTCGATGCCGAGCCCGACGGTGAAGCTCGTGATGAGGCCGGTCATCACGTTGAACGGCACCCCGAGCGCCGCCATCGAGCCGGTGATCCAGGCGACGGCCAGCGCGACCGGCAGGAGCGTCACGACGCCGAGGCTGGCGTACCCCTCGACGCGGCGGTAGACGGCGACCAGCACCGCGAGCACGACGACCAGCGTGACGAGGAACGCCTCGAGGACCGTCTCGAAGAGGTCCTCGGCGACGGCCTGGTTCATCACCGGCTGGCCGGTGGCGATGGCGTCGAGGCCATCGCCGTCGACCGGTTCGGCCGCCGTCCGGGCCGCGGCGGCCGCCTCGGGCTCGCTGGCCGTCCCCTCGACCGGGATGACGAGCCGAAGCGCGACGTAGTCGCCGTTTTCGCGGTGGATCCAGTTGGCCGCCCCCTCCGGGGCGGCCGCGAAGAAGGCGTCGTACAGCGCCGCGAGGTTCCGGTCGGGAATCCCGTCGCCGTCGCCGTCGGCGGCGGCGTACGCCGCGGCGAACTCCTCGTCGTCTTCGGCGAGGTCGGACATCACCCGGACGGGGCTCCGCGTGGCGTTGGTCTCGTCCGGCAGCACCAGCGGGACGCCGGTCCGGTTGGCCCGGTCGGAGGCGGCCTGGACCCGCTCGAGGGTGTCCTCGTCGGTGATGTCGCCCCTGACGAGCACCTGCGTCGTCGTCCCGTCGTAGATGTAGGTCGCGTTGTCGGCGTAGGCGATGTTCCGCTGGACGGCGTAGTCACCGGGCGCGAGCGGCCCGAGGTCGTCCATCCAGGCGGGCGTCTCCTCGACGAGGAGGTCCTGCTGTTCGAAGGTGGTGTCGACGGTCGCGGCGCCGCCGCCGGCCACGAGCGTCACCACGAGGGCGGCGGCGACGACGCCGCCCGGCGAGAGCCGTGCGCCGGCGACGGGCAGCGCCAGCAGCGCCGACAGCCGGCCGCCGCCGGTGCCGAACGCCCGGCGCCGGCGGTCGACGCCGGCGGCCTCCAGCCGCTCGTCGAGTTCGACCTTCAGCGCCGGGAGCAGCAGCGCGAAGACGGCGAAGGCCCCGAGGATGCCGACGGCGCTGACCAGGCCGAACCGCCGGATGGGCGCGATGCCGCTGACGAGGTTCGAGGCGAAGCCCGTCGCCGTCGTCGCCGTGACCAGCGCCAGCGCGCCGCCCAGCCCTCCGAGAGCCGTCGCCATCCCGCCGCGGACCGACCGCGGCCGGCCGTCACCGTCGCCGTCGGCGTCCGGCGAGCGCTCCTCGCGGTGGCGCATGAACACGTGGATGGCGTAGTCGATGGACAGCCCCATCAGCAGCACCGGGACAGCGACGAACAGCTGGTTGAAGACGATGCCGGCCCAGCCCATGAAGCCGAGCGTCCACACGAGGACGAGCCCGACCCCGAACAGCCCGAGGGCGACGTCGAGGAGGTCCCGGTAGGCGAACAGCAGGACCGCGACGACGAAGAGGACGGCCGGGGGGCCGACGATCGCGAGGCTGTCGAACGACGACCGCCGGAGCTCGTCGTCGACGACGCCGTCGCCGATGACCGAGGCGTTGCCGTCGACCTCCTCGTCGACGATCTCGGCCATCCGGGTCTGGGCGCGGGCCAGCTCCGCGGGTGGGGTGTCCTCGCGGTGGGAGACGACGATGGCCGTCGACTCCGCCCGGCGGTCCGACGGCAGGTACGACGTCGGCACCGTCGCGAAGGCGCCGCCCTCCGGCCAGGTGTGGTCGACGTCGCCCAGCACGAGCGTCACCGCGTAGCCGGTGTACAGCTCCCGCTCGCGGTCGGTGAGGTTCGCGACCGCCGCCTGCTGTCGCGCCAGCGAGGGCCGCGGCTCGACGGTGATCTCGTCGGGGTCGACGCCCTGCTCGCGGCGGATCTTCACGATGGCGACGACGTTGGCGATGCCCAGCGGCTGCTGGTCGTCGACCAGCGTCGGGCCGACGACGGGGTCGTTCCGGAGCCGCTCCTGGGCCCGGAGCTGCTGCTCGTAGGCGTCCCTGCTGAGGGCGTTGCCGTCGCTCCGCACCACGACGAACGCCCCCGTCGAGTTCGGCGCCTGCCCGCTGAGGTTCGCCTCGATGTAGCCGTCGGCGGCGTGTTCCGGGGTGCCGCCGCGGAACTGCTCGAGGGTCGTATCGAGCGCGACGCCCGGCACCCCGAGCCCGAGGACGACGACGACCGCCAGCACCCCGAGGATGACCGTCCGGCGGCGGTCGTCGACGACGAGGGCGGCGAATCTGTCCAGCTTCATCGGCGGCGGGCAGTTCCCTGTGCTGCGGCCGGACTCCACATATAGCCATCGCCGGCCCGCGGTCGCCCGCGACGCGGCCGGCGGGCGCGGCACCGACGGGGGCGACGCGCGCCGGAACGCCGTCGCCGGCCCCGGGACGATGCAGAAAGGGTTAATGGCGGCCGACGGGAGGGTACTCGCATGAAGATAGTCGTCACGGACCCCATCTCGGAGGCGGGGTTGGACGTGTTGCGCGACGCCGGCCACGAGGTCGTCACGGAGTACGAGGCGACCGGGGAAACGCTGCTCGACGCGGTCGCCGACGCCAACGCGCTCATCGTCCGGTCCGGCACCGAGGTGACGGAGACGGTGTTCGAGGCGGCCGAGGACCTGGTCATCGTCGGCCGGGCCGGCATCGGCGTCGACAACATCGACATCGACGCCGCCACCGACGCGGGGGTCATCGTCGCCAACGCCCCGGAGGGCAACGTCCGGGCGGCCGCCGAGCACACCGTCGCGATGGCGTTCGCGGCCGCCCGCTCCATCCCGCAGGCCCACGCCCGGCTCCGGGCCGGCGAGTGGGCCAAGGGCGAGTTCCTCGGCACCGAGCTCAACGGCAAGACCCTCGGAATCGTCGGGCTGGGCCGGGTCGGCCAGGAGGTCGCAAAGAAGCTCGACTCCCTGGGGATGGAGCCGATCGCCTACGACCCGTACATCTCCGAGGAGCGGGCCGACCAGCTCGGCACGGCGCTGGCCGACCTCGACGACATCCTGGGGCGGGCCGACGTCCTCACCATCCACACGCCGCTGACGCCGGAGACGGAGGACATGATCGGCGCCGCGGAACTCGCGGAGCTGGCCGGCGGCTACGTCGTCAACTGCGCCCGCGGCGGCATCGTCGACGAGCCGGCGCTCGCCGAGGCCGTCCGCGACGGCACCCTCGAGGGGGCGGCACTGGACGTCTTCGCCGAGGAGCCGCTGCCGGCCGACAGCCCGCTGCTCGACGTCGACGACGTCGTCGTGACGCCGCATCTCGGCGCCTCGACGGAGGCCGCCCAGGAGAACGTCGCCGTCTCCACCGCCGAGCAGGTCGTCGCCGCCTTCGAGGGTGCGCCGGTGGCCAACGCGCTGAACGCCCCCTCCGTCGACGAGTCGGCGTTCCCCCGCGTGGAGCCGTACATCCACCTGGCGGAGACGGCCGGCAAAATCGCCGTCCAGCTGCTGGACAGCCGGCTGGAGTCCGTTGAGGTGACCTACGAGGGCGACATCGCCGAGGAGGACGTCGAGCTCGTCACGGCGTCGGCGCTGAAGGGCGTCTTCCGGCCGCTGGAGTGGCAGGTCAACGCCGTCAACGCCCCCCGCATCGCCGAGGAGCGGGGCATCGGCGTCTCCGAGACCAAGCGCCGGCAGTCCGAGGACTTCCAGTCGCTGGTCACCGTCACCGTCGGCGACGGCGACCGGGAGATCGGCGTCTGCGGGACGCTGTTCGCCGACGACGACGCCCGCATCGTCCGCGTCGACGGCTACCGCGTCGACGCCATCCCCGGCGGCAAGATGATGGTCACGCGCAACACCGACGAACCCGGCGTCATCGGCCACATCGGCTCCGTGATGGGCCGCCACGACGTCAACATCGCCGGCATGTTCAACGCCCGCGAGACCCACGGCGGCGAGGCGCTGACCGTCTACAACGTCGACCAGGAGGTCCCCGACGCGGCCCGCGAGGAGCTGGAGGCCGACGACCGCATCGTCGAGACGAAGTACATCAGCCTCAACGGGTAGGCGGTCGGGGGCGACGACGATGGGAACGCCTATCGGAGTCGAAACCGACGCCCCCGACATGGCAGACGAGACGACCGGCCGGTCTCGACCCCGCCCCGGGCCGGAGGCGCTGTACGGCGACAACCCCACGCCGCCGCCGCTGGAGAACGGCTTCGGCTGGGCGGCCGACCCCCTCATGGTCGCCGGCTGCAACGCCTACGTCGACGGCGAGTACCTCTACCAGGACCACGTCTACGACGACCACGGCGCCGACACCCGGTCGGTGTTCGACCAGCGGCCCGACGGCCACACGCTGGGCGGCTTCTACTCCCGGCCGACCGGCGACTACCGCTACCCGACCGACCCCGGGCGGTACGGCTACAACGCCGCCGACCTGCTGGAGTTCCGCGCCCGCCCCACCGACGGCGGCGTCGTCTACCGTATCACCCTCAACACGATGCTGGAGCCGGACGCCGCCGCCGTCGCCGTCGGCATCGACACCGCCGCCGACCCGGACGACGACGGCGGCGACCGCCGGACGGACTGGGGGTACGGCCTGGGCGACCTCGGCGCGCCGGTCGACCACCGTCTCGTCGCCTGGGGCACCGGCGCCGAACTCGACGGCCAACCCCTCGACGACGACCGCCTCGATGTCGACGTCCGTCGCAACCAACTCGAGGTCGAGGTGCCGCTGGACCCCGGCACGGAGACCTGGCGGCACTACCTCGTCGTCGGCCTCTGGGACGACGACGCGGGCGAGTTCCGGGCGGTGACGGTCGATGCCGACGAGACCAGCCCGGGCGGGCGGAAGGCCGGCCGGCCGGCGCCGCCGGTCTTCAACGTCGGCTTCCGGTCGCCCGACCAGGAGCCGATGGAGCGCAACGTCGACCTGGGGACGCTCGTGCCGCGGCTGGCGACGGTGCTGGCGAACGCGCCGCAGGAGGTGCTCCGGGAGCTGGAGGACCCCTTCGAGACGCTGGGGCGGTTCGGCCGGACGGCGAACCTGCTCGAGCAGCTCGACGACCCGCTGGACCTGCTGAACCCGCTCGGGAGCCCGTTCGACCCCTTCGAGGCGACCGGGCTGTCGGAGCTGCTGAACGAGCTGGACCGCTTCTGGCTCCTCGGCGAGGTCGAGGGCGTCCCGCGGGTGCTCGGCGTCGGCAACTGGCGGGAACACGGCCAGGCGACGGCGCTGGCCGACCGGGACATCTCGCCGTTCGGCGCCGACGTCGACTTCCGGAAGCTCCGCGACGGCGTCGTCGAGCGGAACGTCCCGGAGTCGGGGTTCCGGACCCACCTCTACCCGTCGCGGCACGACCTCGGCGAGGGCGTCGACCCCCACGCCAACGTCCTGCAGGGGCGCATCCAGCCGTACGGCGTCTACCTGCCCGAGGACCTGGACCGCGACCGCGAGGCTGGCGTGCCGATGGTCACGGCGCTGCACTCGCTGGGCAACTGCTTCAGCCAGTACCGGGTGTGGATGCCGGGCTACGTCGAGTCGCTGGCGACGGCGACCGGCGGCGTCGTGTTCATGCCGCAGACCCGCGGGCCGGGCATCTGGTACAAGCGCGAGGCCGAGCTGGACGTCTTCGAGGCCTGGCGCGACCTCGAGAGCCGGGTCGACGTCGACCGCTCGAAGGCAACGGTGACGGGCTACTCGATGGGCGGCTTCGGGGCGATAATCATGGCGACGAAACACCCGGACTGCTTCGGGCGGTGTTACGCGGTCGTGGGGCCGCCGGCGGAGGACCCCCTGGAGGGGCCGACGAGCAACCTGCTTGCGACGCCGTCGGTGGTGATGCAGGACCTCCTCGGCGGCGACGACGGCGGCCGGCTGTTTTCCATCTTCACCGAGGAGCCGGAGAACGCCCTCCGGCTGACCGACAACCTCCGGCACGTGCCGACGCTGCTGTGGCACGGCGGGACGGACCCGCTGGTGCCGCTGCTCGGGCCGACCAACTACGCCGCGAAGCTCCGCTCGCACGGCTACCGCCACCAGATCGACGTCTTCCCGGCCGCCGACCACTTCTTCATCGCGCTGCAGGACCGCTGGGAGCGCGGCCCGGAGTACCTCGCGGCCGCCGACCGTCCGGCCGCGCCGGCGCGGATAACCTACCGGTACGTCCCCGACTTCGACTACCCCGACCTCGGGATCCGCCACGACGGCGCCTACTGGGTGACCGACGTCCGGACGGCCGACGGCGCCGACGAGGGGCTCGTCGACGCCACGTCGCTGGCGGACGGCTACGCCGAGCCGGAGACGGAGAGCTACAGCCACACCGGGACGACGCCGCTGGCCTACACCGCCCGGGGCCTGGAGTGGGACGTTCCGGAGGAGCCGACGCGGGAGCCGGCCAACGCCCTGGCGGTCGAGCTGGCGGGCGTCGCGGCGGCGACCGTCTGGGTCGAGGCGGCCGGCCTCGACCCCGCCGAGCCGGTCACCGTCGACGTCGAGGCCGACGCCGCGGCGACGCTGACGCTCCGGACCGACGACGGCGACCGCCGGCTCGAGGTCGAACCCGGGGAGACGACGGTCGTGGTCGACCTCGTCTGACGACCCGAGAGTTTTAATCCCGCGGGTGAACAGTACGAGTCGTTGAAAATGGTCGCGGACACCGCTGCGGACCGACGGCACGGGCGGCGCCTCGTCGGGGGGGCGCGCTGAGGACATGTCGGGGGACCACGCCGGGGGCGAGGAGGAGCCGTCGACGCCCCGTCCCGGGCCGGAGGCGCTGTACGGCGACAACCCCACGCCGCCGCCGCTGGAGAACGGCCCCGGCTGGGCGGCCGAGCCGCTCATGGTGGCCGGCTGCGACGCCTACGTCGACGGCGAGTACCTCTACCAGGACCACGTCTACGACGACCACGGCGCCGACACCCGGTCGTGGGTGTCGGCCGCCCCCGCCGGCAGCAGTTCCCTCGGGGGCGTCCTCTCCCAGCCGACCGGCGACTACCACTACCCCAACCACCCCGAGCGGTACGGCTACAACGCCGCCGACCTGCTGGAGTTCCGCGCCCGCCCCACCGACGGCGGCGTCGTCTACCGTATCACCCTCAACACGATGTTAGAGCCGGACGCCGCCGCCGTCGCCGTCGGCATCGACACAGAGGCGGCGCCCGACGTCGTCGGCGGCGAGGACCGCCGGACGGACTGGGGGTACGGACTGGGCGAACTGGGCGCGCCCGTCGACCACCGCCTCGTCACCTGGGGCACCGGCGCCGAACTCGACGGCCGGCCCCTCGACGACGACCGCCTCGACGTCGACGTCCGTCGCAACCAACTCGAGGTCGAAATACCGCTAGAGCCGGGCGAGGAGACCTGGCGCCACTACCTCGTCGTCGGCCTCTGGGACGACGAGGAGAGTCGCTTCGAGCCGATCGCCGTCGACCCCGACGAGACGACGCCCGGCGGCGCGCGGGAGGGCCGGGCTGCGCCGCCGGTCTTCAACGTCGGCTTCCGGTTCGACGAGCC
>JAHENN010000278.1 GCA_018609665.1 Haloarculaceae archaeon
CCCCAGCCGCTCGGCGGTCGCCCGCAGCCCGAGGCCGGCGTCGGCCGCTCCGGCCAGCACCTTCCGGGCCGGCGACTCGTGGGCCCGGACGGCGAACTCGAAGCCGTCGACCGCCTCGACGAGGTCGTGTCGGTCGGCGCCGCGGTCGTCGGCCAGGTCGGCGACGGCGTTGCCGAGCGTCGTCCGCAGCCCCGAGTCGGTCGTCCGGTTGACGAACCGCAGGTCGCGGTCGACGAGGTCGGCGACGCCGGCGACGTCGTCGGGGTTGCCGCCGGGGACGACCAGCCCCCACTCGCGGGTCCAGCCGCCGAGTTCGACCGCGCCGTCGGGGTCGGCGTCGCCGGTGACGACGGCGACGTCGGCGACGCCGTCCCGGAGCCGGCGCAGCCCCTGGCGGCTGCCGACGCCGAGGTAGCGGGGCCGGTCGAGCCGGTCCAGCAGCCGCGACAGCGCGGGGTCGTCCTCGCCGGCGCCGAACAGCGCCGGCGGCCGGACGTCCGGGGAGAACAGCCGCACCGTCACCTCCTCGCCCGCCGCGAGGTACTCCACGTCCGGCGGGACGGCGACGACGCCGTCGGCCTCGACGAGGCTCGTCGTCGCGCCGCTGCCCTTGTCGACGGGGTAGACGAGCGTCCCGCCGTCGCCGTCGCCGACGAGTCCGACCGGCATGTACCGGAGTCGACCCTCGTCGTACCGCTCCCGGACGGCCATCGCCCCCTCGACGGTCGCGGTCTCCGGCTCGGGCAGGCCGGCGGCCTCCCGGATCGCCGGCGCGACGAACGCCCGGAAGATGGTCAGCGCCGACACCGGGTAGCCGGGCAGGCCGACGTACGCACTACCGTCCAGCCGGCCGACGAGCATCGGCTTGCCCGGCTTCACCGCGACGCCGTGCAGCAGCAGCTCGCCGGACTCCTCGACCACCCGGTAGATGACGTCGACGGCCGACGCCGAGGTCGACCCCGACGACAGCACGAGGTCGCACTCCGCGGCGGCCTCCCGCAGGACGGACTCCATGGCCCCGTAGTCGTCGCCGGCGTGCGGGTAGAGCTGCGCCTCGCCGCCGGCTTCCTCGACGGCCGTCGCCGTCGTGTAGCTGTTGACGTCGTAGATCTCGCCGGCGTCGCTGTGCAGCTCCTCGCCCGGCCGGACGAGTTCGTCGCCGGTCGAGATGATACCGACGGTCGGTTTCCCGCGGACCGGCACCTCGTCGACGCCGAGCGCCGACAGCAGGCCGACCTCCCGCGCCGTCAGCACCGTCCCGGGGCCGAGCGCCCGCTCGCCGGCCGCCACGTCCGCGCCGGCGAACATCACGCGGTCGCCCGGCGCCAGCGACGTGCGGACGAGCACCTCGTTCCCGTCGCTGTCGGTCCGTTCGACCATCACGACGGCGTCGGCGCCGGGCGGCAGCACCGCGCCGGTCGACACCTCCGCGCACTCGCCGTCGCCGACCTCGACGGCCGGTTCGGCGCCGGCGTGGACCTCCCCGACCGGCTCGAGGCGGGCGGGGTCGGCCTCGTCGGCGCCGAAGGTGTCGGCGGCCCTCACGGCGTAGCCGTCGACGCTGGCGCGGTCGAAGCCCGGCACGTCCAGCTCGGCGTCGATACGCTCCACGAGCACCCGCCCGCGGGCCGCCCGGAGCGGCACCGTCTCGTCGTCGGGGCGGAGCTCCAGCGAGGCGATGGCCTCGCGGGCCTCCTCGGGCGGCGCCAGCTCGCGGAACTCCTTTCTACTCATGGTGCTCCCAGTTCTCGACGGCGACGGTCTCGCCGGCCGGAATCCCCTCGCGGGCCTCGGGGACGACGACCCAGCCGTCCGACAGCGCGACGCTGGAGAGGACCCCCGAGCCGCCGGCCCGCGTCGGCGTCGCCTCGGGGCCGTCGTCGCCGTCGCCCTCGTCGACCGTCACCCGCGCGAACGTCCTGACGCCGGGCTCGCTGCGTAGCTTCCGCGCCAGCGTCGCCTCCCGGGTCGGCGGCGGCGACCGCGGCATCCCGCCGAGGTGCTTGATGAGCGGCCGGAGGAACTGGACGGCGTTGACGATGGCCGCGACGGGGTAGCCGGGCAGCATCACGACCGACACGTCGTCGACCCGACCGAGTGCGACGGGGTGGCCCGGCTTCAGCGCGACGCCGTGGACGAACACCTCCCCCAGTTCGGCGACGGCCTCCGGCACGAGGTCGCGGTCGCCGACCGACGAGCCGCCGGTCGTGACGACGACGTCGCGGGTGAGGTCCCGCTCGATTGCCGCCCGCAGCGTCTCGAGGTCGTCGGTGACGATCTCCCGGCGGGTGACGTCGGCGCCCCACCGCTCGGCCAGCCGCGAGACGGTGAGCCGGTTCGTCTCGACCACCTCCCCCGGCTCCGGCTCCGCCTGGACGAGTTCCTCGCCGGTCGGGACGACCGCTACCTCCGGCTCGGCGACGACCTCGACGACGTCGACGCCGACGGACTTCAACAGCCCGAGGTCCGAGGGCCGGAGCCGGTCGCCGGGGTCGTAGAGCCGCTGGCCGGCCTCGACGTCCTCGCCGACCGGGGCGACGTTCTCGCCCTCGGCGACGGCGTCGAAGACCTCCAGGTCGCCGCCGACCTGCTCGGCGGCCTCGACCCGGACGACGGCGTCGGCGCCGTCCGGCAGTTCGCTCCCGGTGTGGACGCGGGTCGCGTCGTTCGGCCCGACGCCGTCGGCCGGCCGCAGCACCGCCGGCGAACGGTCGGAGGCGCCGAAGGTGTCCTCGGCGCGGACCGCCCACCCGTCCATCGCCGCCCGGGCGTAGTGGGGCACGTTGCGGGCGGCGTCGACCGGCTCGGCGACGACCCGGCCGTCGGCGGCCGACAGCGGCACCCGCTCGGTGCGGTCGACGGGCGCGGTCTCCAGCAGGCGCGTCCGCGCCTCCGTCAGCCGCGTCCGCTGCTTGAACCCCGACCGGCGTACATCGGTCATGCCCGTACTGTGTGGGCCGCACCCAAAAGCGTCACTCCGGGCGGTCCCGACCCCGCGACCAGCGGGCCGTCCCCGCGCGTCGTGGTACCGGCCCACATCGGGCGCTGCCGGCGGCGAGCGGGACACATCGGGGCCTTTAACGAGCCCGCGACGCTACGTCGAGGTATGCAACTGCGCGAGGCGTTGGGCGACCTCCCGGAGACGGTGTTCGCCGACCTGCTGGAGAGCGAGGAGGCGTACCTCCTCGTGCTGGACATGCCGGGTGTCAACGCCGACACGGTCGACGTGACGGTCGAGGACGGCCGGCTCCGCGTCGAGGCGCGCAGGGCGAAGTCCGTCCCCGACTCGTTCCGCTATCTGACCGAGGAGCGGTCGCTGTTCCTGGACGCGGAGCTGCCGCTGCCGCCGGACGCCACCGGCGCCGACGCCGAGGGCGAGGTCGACCGCGGCGTGCTCCGGCTCCGGCTCCCGAAGTCGGGCGACGACGGCGGCGAGCGGATCCCCGTCTCCTGAGGTGCCATCGGGTGGTACTCCGTTCCTACCGGCGGTTCGTCGTCGTCGCCTACCAGTTCCTGCCGCTGCTGCTGGCGTACGCCCGCGACCGTAACCGGTTCCTGCTGTTCGGCTCGGGCCGGCAGGTCGACGCCGAGACGCGTCGCCGCCGGGCGCGGTCGCTGCTCGGCTCGCTGCTGACGCTGGGGCCGACGTTCATCAAGCTCGGCCAGCTGCTGTCGACCCGGCCCGACGTCCTGCCGCCGGAGTACGTCGAGGAGTTCGAGTCCCTGCAGGACGACGTCCCGCCGGCCGACTGGGCCGCGGCCCGCGAGGTGCTCGAGTCCGACGTCGGGGCCGTCGAGGAGACGTTCGACGAGTTCGACACCGAGGCGATAAGCGGCGCCAGCCTCGGGCAGGTCTACGTCGCGACCCACGAGGGCCGACGCGTCGCGGTGAAGGTCCGCCGGCCCGGCGTCGAGCGGCTGGTCGAGGCCGACCTCCGGGTGATACGGTGGTCGCTGCCGCTGCTGATGCGGTTCGTCGACCAGGCACGGTCGTTCTCCTTGGAGACGCTGGCCGACGAGTTCGAGAAGACCATCCGCGAGGAGATGGACTACGAGCGCGAGCGGGCGATGCTCGAGGAGATCGGCGAGAACCTCGCCGACAACGACCGGGTCCGGGTGCCGGCGGCGCTGCCGGCGCTGTCCAGCCGGCGCGTGCTCACGATGGAGTACGTCGACGGGACGAAGATCTCCGAGCTGGAGGACCTCGACGCCCTCGGGGTCGACCGGACGGAGCTGGCGACGACGCTGCAGCGCGTCTACCTCCAGATGATCGTCGAGGACGGCGTCTTCCACGCCGACCCCCACCCCGGCAACCTCGCGGTCAGGGAGGACGGTACCATCGTCTTCTACGACTTCGGGATGTCCGGCCGCGTCGACCCGTTCATCCAGGACCGCATCATCGACTTCTACATGGCCGTCGCGCGCCAGGACACCGACGCCATCCTGGACACGCTCGTGGAGATGGGGACGCTCAGCCCGGAGGCCGACCGCGAGGTGATGTCGGACGTGATGGAGCTGGCCATCGCCGACGCCCGCGGGGAAGAGATCGAGCAGTACCGGGTCCAGCAGATCATCCAGCAGGTCGAGGACACCATCTACGAGTTCCCGCTGCGGCTGCCGCCGAACCTCGCGCTGGTGCTGCGCGTGGCGACGGTCGTCGAGGGGGTCTGCGTGACGCTGGACCCCGACTTCGACTTCATCGCCGTCGCCACCGACTACCTCGGCGAAGAGGGGTACATCGAGGAAAGCGCCCGCGACTACGTCGAGGAGCGGGCCGGCGAGCTCCAGGAGTTCGGCGAGTCGCTGGTCCGGGTGCCGCCGAAGCTCGAGCGGACGCTCGACGACGTCGAGCGGGGCGACGTCACCGTCCAGTTCGAGGTGGCCGACGACGAGCGGGCGCTGGACCGCCTCGCCAAGCGGCTCATCCTCGGCGGGCTGCTGTCGGCGACGGTGATGGCCGCGGCCGTCCTGTACGCCTTCTCGACGCTCGAGGCCGCCCTCGTCGCCGCCGGCCTCGCGGTGCCGGTGCTGCTGCTGCTGTGGCGGTCGTTCCGCGAGCCGAGCGGCATCCGGGCGACGCCGCAGTTCACCCGCCAGCAGATGCGCCAGCGCCGCGACGACTGACCGCCGGGCCGCCGACCCGTCGGCCTTTTGCGCCACGGCCGCCTCCGGCCGGCATGGAGATCGAGCCGTTCGCCCTCGAGCGGTGGTTCGCCGAGGTCGAACACGACGCCGACGTCATGCTCGCCGAGAGCGGCGTCCGGCCGCTGTCGCCGGACCGCTTCGACACCGACCCCGACGACCTGGGCTACGTCATCCCGACGGCCGGCGACCCCGCCTTCCGGAAGCGGGTCGGCGCGCTCCACGACCGGACGGCCGCCGAGACCCTCTTCACCTGCGGCACCCAGGAGGCGAACTTCCTGGCGTTCCTGGCGACCGTCGAGACGCACGCCGTCGTCGTCACGCCGACGTACGGCTCGCTGTCGGCGGTACCGCGGGCCCTCGGCGCGGTGACGGAGGTGCCGCTCGCCGACGGCTGGCGGCTCGACCCCGGGGCGGTCGCCGACGCGCTGCGACCCGACACCGACCTCGTGGTCCTCAACAACCCCAACAACCCGACGGGCCGGTACCACGACGCGGCGGCCGTCCGGGCGGTCTACGAGGCCTGCGCCGACAACGACACCTACCTCCTGTGCGACGAGGTCTACCGCCTGCTGGCCGACGAGCCGCAGCCGCCGGTCGCCAGCCTCGGCCGGTACGGGGTCTCGACGGCCGGCGTCTCGAAGGCCTTCGGCCTCGCGGGGCTGCGGTTCGGCTGGCTCTGCGGCCCCGAACCGGTCGTCGACGCCGCCGCACGCTGGAAGGACTACACGACCATCGCGCCGCCGCGGATCGGCCAGCACGTCGCCCGGCAGGCGCTGGACGACCGGGCGGAGATACTCGCCGCCAACCGCCGGCTGGCGGCCGACCACCGCGCGGTCGTCGCCGACCTCCTCGAGGCGCACGGCATGGAGTGGTCCGACCCCGACTGCGGCGTCAACGCCTTCCTCGAGGTGCCGGACGGCTTCCCGGACGCCGAGACGTTCTGCCGCGACCTCGTCGCCGAGGAGTCGGTCGTGCTGGCGCCGGGGGAGGCGTTCGGCCACCCCGACCACGTCCGCATCGGCTACGGACTCCCCCGCGAGGAGCTCGCGGAGGGGCTGGCGCGGCTCGATTCGTTCCTCGAGGCGGCGTGACCGCCGGACCGAACCGCCCTTGTCTCCGGCCGGCGTAGCCGCCGCCGTGACCGACGCGGTCCTGTTCGACGTCGACGACACGCTCTGCCGGTACCGGCGGACGGGCGACGAACTGCTGGCGGCGGCCTTCGAGCAGACCGGCCTCGAGCCGTTCATCGGCCTCGAGGAGTACCACGACCGCTACCCGGAGTTCGTCGACGACAGCGACTCGATGACGGACCTCCGGGAGCGGTGCTTCGCGGCCATCGCCGCCGACAAGGGCCGCGACCCGGCGGCGGGTCGTCGCGTCGCCCAGGCCTACGCCGACGAGCGCGACCACGGCAACGTCGAGCCGCTCCCGGGGCTCGACGCCGCCCTCGACGCCCTCGGGGACCTGCCGCTGGGGGTCGTGACCAACGGCGCCCCGGCGATGCAGTCCGAGAAGCTCGCGGGGCTCGGCCTCGAAGAGGCCTTCGACGTCGTCGTCCACGCCGGCTACGACGCCCCGGCCAAGCCGTCGCCGGCGCCGTTCCGCGAGGCGCTGTCGGCGCTGGACGCCCGCGCGGAGCGGACCTACCACGTCGGCGACTCCCTCGACTCGGACGTCGCCGGGGCGAGGGCCGCCGGCGTCGGGGCGGTGTGGCTGAGCGGCGACGCGGCCGCCGAGCCGGAGCCGGAGCCACGGCCGGACCACACCGTCGCGACGCTGGCGGAGCTGCCGTCGGTGGTGCGGTAGGCTACCGGGGGCGCCGCCTCGGCTGGTCGGCCATCTCGAGCAGCCGCCCGACGCGTTCGTCCATCGGCGGATGCGTCGCCAGCAGCCGGGTCAGCAGCCCCTCCTCGTCGCCGTGGACGTACAGCGGCGACAGCATCCCCCAGCCAGGGGCCGCGGCCCGCCGAATCTTGGCCAGCGCCCGCGCCAGCGCGGCCGGGTCGCCGGTCGCCTCGACGGCCCGGTCGTCGGCGCGGTACTCCCGGCGCCGGGAGAGGGCCCGCAGCGGCAGCGTCAGCGCGAACAGGACGACGACGACGACCCGGAGGACGCGGCCGCGGACGACGGCGAGGTGCCGGCCGAGGGGCCGCGGCGGCCGTCCGACCGCCCACGATACCGCCCGGACGAGGCCGCCGACCAGGAGCCCGAGCGGGAGCAACAGCAGGTACAGCACCCCGCCGACCGACCGGACGAGCGTGTAGCCGAGCGTCTGAATCAGGCCGTCCCGGCCCTCGAGGTGGGCGAGCTCGTGGGCGAGGATGGCCTCGAGTTCCGCCGGCGTGAGCAGCTCCGGGAGCCGGCGGTCCAGGACGACGGCGCCGCCGCCGGCGGTCCCGACCGCGAGGGCGTTCGGCGCCTCCAGCGTGGCGACGTGGAGCCGCACCTCGCCGACGTCGAACGACGTCCGGAGGCGGTCGAGCCGCTCGTGGAGCCGCGGGGCCTCGCGGCGGCCGACCTCGGTCGCCTCCAGCTCCCGCAGCAGGCCGGCGGTGCCGAGCCGGTAGCTGAGGTAGCCGACGACCAGCGTGGCCGCGAGGAAGTACGCCGCCAGCCGGAGCGGGTCGGGCCGCCGTGCCCACAGCTCGACGAGCAGCCGGTAGCCGGCGACCGCGACGGCCAGGTGGACGACCAGCAGCGACAGCCCGGTCAGGGCCACGAGCAGCCGGAGCGACGGCCGGCGCATGCGCGGCGGTTCGGTCGGCTGGATTACCGGCGTTCCGCCCGCGGTCGGCCGCCTTACCGGCGTTCCGCCGGGGTCAGTCGGCGGGCGTCACGTCGGTGACGGTGCCGACGCCCTTCGAGCGGCCCTCGCGGAAGACGAACCGCTGGCCCTCCTCGACCAGGTAGGGGCGGAACTTGAACCGGACGCGGGCGGTCCCGGTGTCGCCGGGCAGCAGCTGGCCCTCCTCGGGGTGGATGGAGACGGTTTCGCTGACCGTCTCCAGGTGGACCACCGGCTCGTAGCCGTCGTGGATGCGGGTCGGGTGGTTCAGCACCATCACGTCGGCGGTGAACTCCCGGACCGGGTCGGGGTCGGCCGACCGCGGCAGCAGCACCATCCCGCGCTCGAGGTCGGC
Source organism: Haloarculaceae archaeon (assembly GCA_018609665.1). Lineage (GTDB taxonomy): Archaea > Halobacteriota > Halobacteria > Halobacteriales > Haloarculaceae > Natronomonas. Next base: position 8,286 of record JAHENN010000278.1, read on the forward strand.
CTCGCCGATGCCCTTCAGGGCGATGCCGACGATTCGGCCGGCGGAGGCCTCCTCGACGGGGTGGTAGTGCATCTCGATGGAGCGGACCTCCACCTCGCGGAAGGCGCCGTCGGCCAGCGGCCCGACGAGCAGTTCGTCGCCGGCGGCGACCGACCCCGACCGGATGGTTCCGGAGGCGACCGCGCCGACGCCGGTGACGTTGTAGGTGCGGTCGACGTACATCGAGAAGTCGCCGTCCGTCGGGCCGGTCTTCGGGAGCCGCTCGAACAGCTCGTCCAGCACCGGCAGCCCCTGCATCGTGACGGCGCTGGTGGTCACTATCGGCACCACCTGCTCGTTGATCTCCTCGACGGCGGCGTCGATGCCGTGCCGCTCGACCGACAGCGGCGTCCGGTCGGCGTCCCGGAGCAGCCGCTCGACCTCGCGTTCGACCTCGGCGACGCGCTCCGCGGAGACGACGTCGGCCTTCGTGACCGCCACCAGCGTCGGCAGCTCCGTCGCCAGCAGGATGCCGAGGTGTTCGCGGGTGGTCTTCGTCGGGCCGTCGTCGGCCGCCACCGTCAGCAGCCCGTAGTCGAGCTTCTGGCCGACCAGCCCCCGGATGGTCGTCCGGAGCCACGGCTCGTGGCCGACGGTGTCGACGAACGACACCAGCCGGTCGGCCTCCTCGACGACGCGGGCCCGGTCGGACTTCCGGTGGGGGTTGTCCATCCGGACGGCGCCGTCGTCGTCGAAGCCGTAGACGCCGTAGGAGAGGTCTGCCGACAGCCCCCGCTCCATCTCGTGGGGCTGGACGTCGAGGAAGCTCCGGGTGCCGCCCTGGCCGTCGTCGGGGTCGCCGGTGACGAGCGAGCCGACCAGCGTCGACTTGCCGTGGTCGACGTGGCCCGCCGTCCCGACGACGATGTGGTCGTCGTCGACGTCGAGGACGGACCCCTCCTGCAGCGTCGCGACCCCGACCAGCCCGTCGGCCTCGCCGCGGGCGACGGTGCCGTCGTCGCCGACGCCCCACGTCTGGACGTCGTCGATGTGGGCGTCGGCCTCCTCGGCGATGAGCGACAGCACGTCCATCGTCTCGGAGAAGGCCGCCGGCTCGATGCCGGCGACGCCGCCGTCGTCGGTGACGCCAACCACGTAGGTCGCCTCGCCGTCGCCCGACAGCACCCGGTGCCGCATCTGGGCGACGAGCGACTCCAGCCGGCCGTCGGCCAGGTGCACCGCACGCGTGAGCCGCTCTTTGAACTCCACGCTGCCGTCCTCCCGTTCGCCGCGCTCCAGGGCCCGTCGGAGCGCGGCGCGGTCGGCGCTCATTTCGTGCGGGGGTTGCGACCACACCGGCAAAAGGATTCCCCCGGACCGGCCGGAATCGGTCGTCTCGCCCGGGAGCGGCGCCGTTCGGCGGTCGGCGCGTTCACCCCCCGGCGGCGCGGATGCGGTCGAGCGCCTCGAGGAAGCCGTCGGCGAAGGCCGCGTCGGTCACGACGTCGGCGGCGGCCGCGGCGGCGTCGTCGGCGTTGGCCACCGCGTAGGCCCGCTCGACCGCCCCGAACGCCGGGACGTCGTTCTCGGAGTCACCGACGGCGACGAACGCCGCCGGGTCGCGGTCCAGCAGCGCGGCGGCCGTCTCCAGCCCCGCCGCCTTGTCGACGGCCGGCGACTTGACGTGGTAGGCGTACCCCGTGTCGACGACCTCGAGGCCGTGGTCGGCGGCGGCCCGCTCCAGCGGCGCCAGCGGCCGCTCCCGCGAGACGGCGAGTTCCGTCTCCCGCCACCGGTTGACCGTGTCGACCGTCCCCCAGCCGAGGTCGTGGCCGGCCTCGCGGTAGGCCTCGGCGACGGCCGTCGCCGCCGCCGGGTCGCCGTTGTGGACCACCTCGTCGGCCGCCCGGACGTGGACGACGCCGCCGTTCTCCGCGACGACGTTCACCGGAATCCCGGCGAACTCACACAGCCCGACCGGGAACGGGAAGGCCTTGCCGGTGGCGACGACGACCGGCGCCGGCCACTCCCGGAGGGCGTCGAAGGTGCGGGGGTCCAGCGAGCCGTCCTGGCGTGTGAGCGTGCCGTCGACGTCGACGGCGAGCGGCGGAACCATACCCGCCGTTCGGCCGCCGCAGGTATCAAGCCTGCCGCCGCCGTACCGTGAACTATGTCGGTTTCCCACGCCGTCGACGACGTCTACGCCGTCGACCCCGAGCTGATGGGGACGCCGGGGGCGCTGACGCTGTACCTCGTCGACGCCCCGGCGCCGGCGCTCGTCGACACCGGGTCGGCGAACTCGCCGCCGCGAATCCTCGAGGCGCTGGAGACGGTCGGCGTCGCCCCCGCCGACGTCGAGCACGTCCTCGTGACGCACGTCCACCTCGACCACGGCGGCGGCGCCGGTGCGCTGGCGGAGGCGCTGCCGAACGCCACCTTCCACGTCCACGAGGCGGGGTATCCGTACCTGACGGACCCGCAGCAGCTGTCGCGGCTGAAGCGCAGCGTCGACCGGGCGATGGGCGTCGAGGACGCCTACGGCGACCCGGAGCTGCTGCCGGCCGACCGCTGTCGGGCCGTCTCCGGCGGCGAGCGGGTCGACCTCGGCGACCGCGAGCTGCGGCTCGTCGACGCCCCCGGCCACGCGCCGCACCACTTCGCGGCCTTCGACCCGGCGACGGAGGGGCTGTTCGCCATCGACGCCGCCGGGATGCACCTGGCCGGCGAGCTGCGCCCGACGACGCCGCCGCCGGACTTCGACCTGGAGGCGAACCTCGAGACCGTCCGCCGGCTCCGGACCCTGGAGCCGTCGGTGACGTTCTACGGCCACGTCGGTCCCGGCGAGGACGCCGTCGCGGAGCTGGACCGCTACGAGGCGCTGCTGCCGGAGTGGGTCGAGACCGTCGCCGACCGCCGCGACCGCCTCGGCGAGGACGTCGACGCCATCGTCGAGACGCTGGACGACCGGTGGATGAGCCCGACCGTCGACCGGGACGTGGCGGGCGTGCTGGGCTACCTCGACCGGACGGACGGCTGACGCTCGCCGAGCGACCGGCGACCGGCGACGAGGGTTCAGTCGGCGGTCGCGCCGCCGGCGGCGACGGCCGGCTCCGCCCGCCGGCTCAGCCGGACCGCCGCCACCGTCAGCCCGAACGCGAGGAACGACAGCCCGAGGACGGCCAGCTGGCCCTCGTCGCCGAAGGCCCGCCGGGCGAGCACCAGCTGGGCGACCACGAGGACCGCGCCGGCTCCGGCGGCGGCGGCCGTCGCCCGGGCGCCGAGCTCCCGGCCCCACAGCGCGGCGACCGACAGCGCCGCGAACAGCCCGAAGCCGACGGCGTAGTAGACGAACTGCGCGGCCTCGCCGAAGGTGACGAACAGCCGGGGCGTCAGCGCGACCATCACCGGAAAGGCCAGCAGGGCGGCTCCGCCGGCCAGCCGGATCCGGTCGGCGGAGACGGTCGTCTCGACGGCGTAGGTCCAGGTCGTCGCCGCCACGAGCAGCCCGAGGATGGTCGAGGCCAGCCCGAAGTGCAGCGTCAGCACGACGATGGAGTAGCCGAAGACGAACTCTTGGACGAGAACGGTGAAGGCGCCGAAGACGACCTGTACCGGCGTCAACAGTAGGGCGCCGAGCGTCGCCAGCCGGACGCGCCGCTGCCGGCCGCCGCGCCAGGCGGCGACCGTCGACCCGACGATGAGCAGGCCGGTCACCATCGCGACGAGCCGGTGGGACCACTCGACGAACGACATGAAGTTCGCGGGGAACAGCCCGAAGACGGCGCCGTCGCACAGCGGCCACCGGGCCTCGCAGGTGAGCCCGGCGCCGGAGGTGGCGGTCACCACCCCGACCAGCGCCGTGACCGCCGTCGCGACGGTCGTCCCGGCGAGCAGCCGACGGAAGTCCATAACGACGGTCGGGACCACGGGCGCTTATACCCCGCGGAACCGGCCGGACGGATGCCCGCCGGACCGGCTCGACCCGGCGCCGGCGCGGCGGGCACCGCCACACGACGGCCGGGCGTGGGCGCCGCCGTGCCGGTGGGTAGCTTTTTTGAGGCCGCTGGACGGTAGTGCGGTATGGGACTCGACGAGGACTCTCTCGACTACCACGGCCGCGAGCCGCCCGGGAAGCTCGAGATATCGACGACGAAGCCCACCAACACGCAGCGGGACCTCTCGCTGGCGTACTCGCCGGGCGTGGCGGCGCCCTGCGAGGCCATCGCCGACGACCCCGAGCAGGCGTTCACGTACACGGCGAAGGGCAACATGGTCGGCGTCGTCTCCAACGGCTCGGCCGTCCTGGGGCTGGGCGACATCGGCGCCCAGGCGTCGAAGCCCGTCATGGAGGGCAAGGGCGTGCTGTTCAAGCGCTTTGCGGACATCGACGTCTTCGACGTCGAGCTCGACCAGGCCGACCCGGAGGCGATCATCACCTCCGTGAAGGCCATGGAGCCGACCTTCGGCGGGGTCAACCTCGAGGACATCAAGGCGCCGGAGTGCTTCGAGATCGAGTCGACGCTCCGGGAGGAAATGGACATCCCGGTGTTCCACGACGACCAGCACGGCACCGCCATCATCTCCGGGGCGGCGCTGTTGAACGCCGCCGACATCGCCGACAAGGAGCTGTCGGAGCTAGAAATCGTCTTCTCCGGGGCCGGTGCCTCCGCCATCGCCACCGCCCGGTTCTACGTCTCGCTCGGCGCCGACCGCGACAGGATCACGATGTGCGACTCCTCGGGGGTCATCACCGAGCGCCGCGCCGCCGCGGGCGACGTCAACGAGTTCAAAGAGGAGTTCGCCAGCGACCGCCCGGAGGGCGACCTCGCCGACGCGATGGCGGGGGCAGACGTCTTCGTCGGGCTGTCGGTCGGCGGTATCGTCGACGAGGCGATGGTCCGGTCGATGGCCGACGACCCGATCATCTTCGCGATGGCCAACCCCGACCCCGAGATCGGCTACGAGGCCGCAAAGCACGCCCGCGACGACACCGTCATCATGGCGACCGGCCGCTCCGACTACCCCAACCAGGTGAACAACGTCCTCGGGTTCCCGTTCATCTTCCGGGGCGCGCTGGACGTCCGGGCGACGGAGATCAACGAGGCGATGAAGGTCGCCGCCGCCGAGGCGCTGGCGGAGCTGGCCCGCCAGGACGTCCCGGACGCCGTGGTGAAGGCCTACGGCGACCAGCCGCTGCAGTTCGGCCCGGAGTACATCATCCCGAAGCCGCTGGACCCGCGGGTGCTGTTCCAGGTGGCGCCGGCCGTCGCCGAGGCAGCCGTCGACTGCGGCTGCGCCCGCCGGGAGGTCGACCTCGAGGGGTACGCCGAGCGGCTGGAGGCCCGGCTCGGCAAGTCCCGGGAGATGATGCGGGTCGTCCTCAACAAGGCGAAAAGCGACCCCAAGCGGGTCGTCCTCGCGGAGGGCAGCGACGAGAAGCTGGTGCGGGCGGCCTACCAGCTCGTCGACCAGGGGATCGCCGAGCCGATACTGATCGGCGACCGCCAGGAGATCTGGGCCCACGCCGACCGGCTGGGCCTGGAGTTCGAGCCGGAGATCATCGACCCCGGGGCGGAGAACCTCGAGCCGTACGCCGACCGGCTCCACCAGCTCCGCAAGCGGGACGGCGTCACCCGCCGGGAGGCCGACGAGCTCATCACCGACGGTAACTACCTCGGCAGCGTGATGGTCGAGATGGGCGACGCCGACGCGATGCTGACGGGGCTGATGCACCACTACCCGTCGGCGCTGCGGCCGCCGCTGCAGGTCGTCGGGACCGCCGACGACGCCGACTACGCCGCCGGCGTCTACATGCTCACCGTCGACAACCGGGTGGTGTTCGTCGCCGACGCCACCGTCAACCAGGACCCCGACGAGGACGTCCTCGCGGAGGTGACCCGCCAGACCGCCGACCTCGCCCGGCGGTTCAACGTCGAGCCGCGGGCGGCGCTGCTGTCGTACTCGGACTTCGGCAGCGTCGACAACGAGGGCACCCGCAAGCCGCGGACGGCCGCCCGCCGGCTCCGGGCCGACCCCGACGTCGACTTCCCGGTCGACGGCGAGATGCAGGCCGACACCGCCGTCGTCGAGGAGATGCTCGACGGCACCTACGGCTTTACCGACCTCGACGAGCCGGCGAACGTGCTCGTGTTCCCCAACCTGGAGGCAGGCAACATCGCCTACAAGCTGCTGCAGCGGCTCGGCGGCGCCGAGGCCATCGGCCCGATGCTCGTCGGCATGGACGAGCCCGTCCACGTGCTGCAGCGCGGCGACGAGGTGAAGGACATCGTCAACCTGGCCGGCGTCGCGGTCGTCGACGCACAGGACGACGAGTAGCCGGGCGCGAGCGCGACCGCGGCGGGCGAGGAGAATCCCACCACCGTCCGGCTCCGGCGCCCGGCAGTGGGTGAACGGTCGGAGAACCGCCGGAGCCGTTCCGTTCCGCGGTATTCGGCCGCCGCGTGTCGAAAGCTTGAAACGGGGTTCACCCGACGACACGGGTATGACACGCAGCTACAGCATGGACCGTCGCGCGTACCTGAGGACGGTCGGGGTCGCGGGGACGACGGCGGCGGTCGCCGGCTGTACGGGCAACGGCAACGGGGGCGGCGAGGGCGGCGTCGAGGTCGCCTTCACCATCGAGACCGGCGAGCAGTACGGCCTCGGGGTCCGGGAGGACGCCGGCGACCTCCAGACGGCGCTGAACGACGGCCTCAGCGCCGTCGAGGACGACGGCACCTACGACGCGCTCATCGAGGAGTACTTCGGCTCCGGCGAGGACGCCGGCGACGTCACCGAGGGCGCCGACGGCGGCACCGGTGCCGGCACGGTCGTCGCCGGAACGGCGCCGGGGTTCGCGCCGTTCGAGTTCAACGAGGGCGGCGAGCTGGTCGGCTTCGACGTCGAGCTGACGGAGGCGGTACTGGCCCGCACCGACTACGGGTTCGACGGGTTCGAGACCTTCGAGTTCGACAGCCTCATCCCCGCGCTGCGGGACGGCAACATCGACCTCATCGCGGCGGCGATGACCATCACCGACGAGCGCGACCAGCAGATCGACTTCTCGGACCCCTACTACGAGGCCAACCAGGCGGTGCTGGTCGCCTCCGGCAGCGGCTTCGAGCCGGAGAGCCGCCAGGACCTCGAGGGGCAGGTCGTCGGCGCCCAGAGCGGCACGACCGGCGAGGACCAGGTCGACGGCCTCATCGAGGACGGCATCATCTCCGAGGACGACAAGCGCGTCTACGACAACTACGAGCTGGCGGTGAACGACCTCGAGAGCGGCAACATCGACGCCGTCATCATCGACGTCCCGGTCGCGGAGAACTTCGCCCAGCGGTAACCCGGCGCGATGGAGTCCGTACCGCTGCAGGCCGGCGACTGGGCCTTCGTCGTCGAGAACTGGCCGGTGCTCGCACAGGGGCTGTACGTGACGGTCCTGCTGACGGTCGGGAGCCTCCTGCTCGGCTTCCTGGCCGGCTTCCCGGCCGGCGCAATCGAGGTGTACGGCGCCGGCCCGCTCCGGTCGGCCGTCCGCGGGGCGGGCGTCCTGCTGCGCGGGACGCCCATCGTCGTGCTCATCGTGCTGTTCTTCTTCGGGTTGCCGTGGCCGGACGTCGGCGGGCTCCCGCTGGGCGGGTGGCTGCTGGTTCCCCGGTTCGACATCAACGGGCAGGCGCTGCTGGCGGCGACGGCGGCGCTGGGGCTCCGCAGCGCGGCCTACCAGTCGCAGGTGTTCCGCGGCGCCATCCAGAGCATCGACGAGGGGCAGATGGAGGCCGCCGAGGCCATCAGCCTCTCGAAGGTCCAGGCGATTCGTCACGTCGTGCTGCCGCAGGCGCTGCGGCGCTCGATTCCGGGCTTCCAGAACGAGTTCACCATCGTCCTGAAGGACACGAGCATCGCCATCGCCATCGGGCTCGGGGAGCTGCTGTTCCGGGGTCAGCAGCTGTTCCTCCAGCCCGGCCAGTCGGCGGTCATCGAGGTCATCCTCACCATCAGCGCCGTCTACTTCGTGCTCACCTTCGCGACGAACCGGACGCTGGACCTCCTCGAGCGGCGGTACGCGATTCCGGGGGAGTCGACATGAGCGAGCTGCTGCGGTTCGACGACGTCTACAAGTCCTTCGGCGACGAGCGGGTGCTGGAGGGCGTCAGCTTCGGGATGGGCCGGACCGACGTCGAGGTGGTGGTCGGGCCGAGCGGCAGCGGCAAGTCGACGCTGCTGCGGTGTGTCAACCGGCTCACCGAAATCGACGACGGCGACATCTACCTCGACGGCGACTCCGTCCACGCGATGGACGTCGACGCCCTGCGGCGGCGGGTCGGGATGGTGTTCCAGGGGGTCAACCTCTTCGCCCACCGGACGGCGCTGGGCAACGTCACCCTCGGCCTCCGGCAGGTTCGCGGGATGTCGAAGTCCGAGGCCCGGGAGGTCGCCGAGGCGAACCTCGAGCGGGTGGGGCTGGCCGACCAGGCCGACTCCTACCCCGCGGAGCTGTCGGGCGGGCAGAAACAGCGGGTCGGCATCGCCCGGGCGCTGGCGATGGAGCCGGAGCTGCTGCTGTTCGACGAGCCGACCTCGGCGCTGGACCCCGAGCTCATCGGCGAGGTGCTCGGCGTGATGCAGGACCTCGCGGCCGACGGCATGACGATGCTGGTGGTCACCCACGAGATGGGGTTCGCCCGGTCGGTGGCCGACACCCTCACCTTCCTCGACGACGGGCGGGTGGTCGAGCGCGGGCCGCCGGAGCGGCTGTTCGAGCGGCCGGACGAAGAGCGCACCGACCAGTTCCTCGGCCGGTTAGACGCATGAGCATCCGGACGGGCCGCGACGTCGGCGTCGGCGACCTCCCGGGCGGCCGGCGGCTGCTGGTCGCCGGCGCCGGCGGGCTGTTCTGGCTGTGGCTCCTC
>JAHENN010000279.1 GCA_018609665.1 Haloarculaceae archaeon
AACGCGAGCGTCATGTCCGTAGAGCCGCCGCCGTCCATGTTCGGGAGGGGGACTCGCCCGGAGAAAACCCTTTGGATAGCCGCCGGTCAGTCGACCCGGTCGGCGACGTCGACGCCGGCCAGCTCGTCGAGGTAGTCGGCCGTGTTGTCCAGGTCGTCGCGCTGCCCGCCGGTCAGCCCGCGGATCTCCTCGGTCCGGGCCTCGATGTCGTCGGCCCGCCCGTCGATGTGCTCCATCACGGCGGTCAGCTCCTCGACGGAGGCGGCCTGCTCGTCGTTGACCGTCGCCACCTCGCCGATGCCGTCGGCCGCCTCCTCGACGAGCGACGCCATCGCCTCCCGCCGCCGAATGACCTCGGTGTTGTCCTGGATCAGCTGGATGACGCCCTGCAGTTCGCCTGCCTGGTAGATGGGCGTCGCCACCGAGTGGACGTACAGCGTCTCGCCGGCTGCGTTCTCCAGCTCCTGTTCCAGCTCGTAGGCGCGCTGGTCGCGGCCCGAGCGGTCGGCGCCGAACGTCTCGTCGGCCCGGTCGGGGTCGTCGGCGACCGCGTTCGCCAGCGTCCGGGTCCGGCTGTCCTGGAAGAACTTCGCGGTGTCGTCGTCGCCGAGCACCTCCTCGCGGTCGACGCCGGTCAACACCTCCATCTCCCGGTTCCAGCCGATCACCCGGTGGCTCGCGTCGATGATGAACGCCGGCTGCGGCAGCGTGTCCAGCAGCGCGTCCGTCTCGATGTCGATGTCCTCGTCCGTCGAGTCCCGGCCGCCGAGGGTGTCGTCGGCCGTCGACTGGACGGTCGGTTCCGCCGCGTCGTCGGGGCGTCCACACCGTGTCCGCTCGCGCTCAGAAGTTCGGCAATTCCCGATAGCATGGCGTTGTACCGCCTAATCTTCGGTTGGCCCGTGGGTAGTATAATACTCGGATGTATTCGTCGGCGATAGCGAACGAAGAGGTTATTTTCTGTTACGGGGCCAGACGCCGTCGCCCCCCGGAACGGGTGGACTCTTTACGGCCGCGTGTGACGCCTCGGCATGGAGGATTGGCAGCGCCGGACGCTTCTGTACGTCGGGCTGGTCTTCGGGGCGATAGTGACGTTTTCGGTGCCGTACCACTACGGGATGATCCTCTTGGAGGGCGACGAGGGGCGGCAGTTCGTCGGGTCAGTGCAGGTCGTCGTCGAGACGTTCACCGCCACCGGCTACGGGTCGGACTCGCCGTGGGAGACGACAGCGATGAACCTGTTCGTGATTCTCATGGACGTCACCGGGGTCGCGCTGGTCTTCCTGGCGCTGCCGGTGTTCGCCTTCCCGCTGCTGCAGGACGCCCTCTCGACGACCGTGCCGACGCGGCTCGAGGACGCCGACGACCACGTCGTCATCTGCACCTACACCGCGCGGGCGGAGTCGCTCATCGACGCGCTGACCGCCCGGGACGTCGACTACGTCCTCGTCGAGCCGGACCGCGAGCGGGCCCGGGAACTGTACGACTCCGGCTACCGGGTCATCGCCGCCGACCCGGAGTCGGCCGACGGCCTCGAGGCCGCCCGCGTCGCCGACGCCCGGGCGCTGGTCGCCGACGTCTCCGACGAGGTCGACACCAGTATTGTACTGGCGGCCCGCGAGATCGGCGACGACGTCACGGTGGTCAGCGTCGTCGAGGAACCCGACCGCGAGCGGTACCACCGGCTGGCCGGCGCCGACGTCGTCGTCTCCCCGCGGCCGCTGCTGGGCCGGAGCCTCGCCTCGAAGGCGACGGGCGCGGTGACGGCCGACCTGGACGACGCCGTCGAGATCGGCGACGACTTCGAGATGGCCGAACTGGCCGTCCGGCGGGGGAGCCGCCTGGCCGGCAGTACCCTCGCCGACAGCGGCATCCGCGAGCGGACCGGCGCGAACGTCGTCGGGGCGTGGTTCGACGGCGAGTTCCGGAGCCCGGTCGACCCCGACGAGACGCTCACCGACGGGACGGTGCTGCTCGTCGCCGGCGAAACCGCACAGCTCGCGGAGCTGCGGTCGCTGGTCCGGTCGCCGGTCCGGCGCGTCGAGCGCGGCGAGGTGGTCGTCGTCGGCCACGGCGAGGTCGGTCGGACGGTCGCGGCGGCCCTCGACGACGCCGATATTGAGCACAGCGTCGTCGACGTCACGGCCGGCGACGGAGTCGACGTCGTCGGCGACGCGACCGAGCCGGAGACGCTGCGGAGAGCCGGCATCGAGGACGCCCGGTCGGCAATCCTGGCACTGCCGGACGACACCGTCGCCGAGTTCGCGACTCTGGTCGCCGACGACCTCGCGCGGGGGACGGAACTCATCGCCCGCGTCGAGAGCGCCGACAGCGTCACGAAGATGTACCGCGCCGGCGCCGACTACGTGCTGGCGCTGTCGCGGGTCACCGGCCGGATGGTCGCCTCGGCGCTGCTCGACGACGAGGTGCTGACGCCGGAGCTGCAGGTCGAACTGGTTCGGACGACCGCCCCTGGCCTCGCCGGAGAGCGTCTCGGGGACGCCGACCTCCGGGCGCGAACGGGGTGTACGGTCGTCGCCGCCGAGCGAGACGGTCAGCTGGTGACCGACGTCGGCGCCGACTTCGTCGTCGGGGCCGACGATACGCTCGTCGTCGCCGGCTCCGACGACGGCATCGGGCGGTTCAACGAACTCGCCGGCTGACCGCGGTCACTCCGGCGTCGCCGCCTCGCCGGCCTGGAACGCCTCGACGTCGATGGAGTCTTCCAGGAGCAGCTCCTCGCGGCCGGCGACGTCGCGCTGCTCGCGGGCGAGCTGTTTCAGCGCCGACTGCGCCGAGAGGTCGCCGATGAGGACGCCCCCGACGACGCGGTCGTCCTTGATCGTCACGCGCCGCCAGGTCGTGTCGTCGTACTTGCGCTCGACGGTGCGGTCGCCGATGGTCGGGTGGCCGAACGAGAGGAACGGGAAGTCGAAGTGCGTGATGGAGTACGAGGAGACCCACTCGAACCGCTCTGCGGCGGCGTCGGCGGCCATGTTCTGGCCCGCGACCGACCCCTGCTCCTTCGCCGACCCCCAGGCGCCGTTCTGGGCGCGCTCGCCGAGGATGACGTCGTGGAACCGAGTGATGTCGCCGGCGGCGTAGACGTCCTCGACGTTCGTCCGCATGTACTCGTCGACGAGAATGCCGTTGTCCGTCTCGATGTCCGTGTCCTGGATGAACTCGGTGTTGAAGTTCAGGCCGATGGCGACCCCGGCGAAGTCCGCCTCGAAGCGCTCGCCGTTGGGGTCGACGGCGGCGGTGACGTGGCCGTCGTCGTCGGTCTCGAAGTGGTCGACGCCGGAGCCGAACACCGGCGTCACCCCCCGCTCCCGGAGCGCGTCGTGGATGATCTCGGCGCCCTCCTCCGAGAGGGCGTACCGCCACCACGCGTTGCCGCGCATCAGGTAGTGCGCGTCGAGGCCCTGGGCGGCACAGATGGCCGCCAGGTCGATGCCGAGGAGGCCGGCGCCGACGACGACGCCGGTGTCGGCGCGCTCGGCGTTTTCCTTGATGGCGCGGGCGTCCTCGAAGGTCCAGAAGTGGTGAACTCCCTCGGCGGTGCTGCCTTCGACCGGCAGCTGCGTCGGCGTTCCCCCCGTCGCGATCAGCAGCCTGTCGTAGCCGTGGACGTCGCCCTCGTGGGTCCGCACCTCGTGGGCGTCGGTGTCGACGTCGGTGACGACGGTGTCGAGCTCGAGGTCGATGTCCCGCTCGGCGTACCAGTCCGGGTCGTGGATCGACACCGGGGCGGCCGGGAGCTTCCCCTTGGCGAACTCCTTTATCAGAATGCGGTTGTAGAGAGCCTCCCCCTCCTCGGTGATGACGGTGACGTCGGCGTCCGGGTCGGCTTCGCGAAGCGTCTCCGCGGCGGAGGACCCGGCGATACCGTCGCCGACGATGACGTACGACGCGCTCATATCGCTCGATTGAATGCCCGTGTTAATGTGGATTGCTATATCCGGATTCCTCACGTGGCCGCCGGCCGCGACGGCGACGGCGTCGGGCGATGTGCGGCTCCCCCCCGGTTCCGACTCCGGGGGGTTGAAAAGCCGGAGGAGCGTACACACGTACATGAAAATCCGTCAGAACGTCCGCCACTGGGCGGCGAAGAAGGCGCTGACGACGCCCGTCGTCGGCGATATCGTGAACGACAAGCTGGTCGACCTGCATACGGGCATCTTTCTCGACAAGGCCGACGAGGACCGTCGCGAGGAGCGTCGCGACCACCTCGACGACTTCTTCGACGCGACGATGGACACCTACGTCGCGGCGCTGCAGGCCGGCTACACCGAGGCGGAAGCCCGCGAGATCACCCACGTCCAAGCCAACTTCGACTTCTTCGTCCACGGCTGGACGGAGATGATGGAGATCCCCGGCGACGAACTCGAGGACCACTACCGCCGCTACGAGGAGTTCTTCGTCGAGCACGACATCACCATCGACGACCCGCTGGGCGAGTTCCGGCCCGCCGACGGCGTCGCCGGCGCCTCGGCGACGCCGGAGAAGCTCGAGCAGCCGGAGTACGAGAACGCCATCGAGGGGTTCGCCGACGACGTCTACGTCGAGACCGACGACGGTATCGTCGTCGGCGGCGCCGACGAGCCGGAGGACGTCGACCCGACCGACGCGCCGGGCGTCGACGACGAACTCGAGGCCGACTAAGCGGGCGAGGGGTCGACCCCGTCCTCGCCGGCGTCGGTGGCATCCTCGACGGCGTCGGTGGCGATTCGCCGCAGTTTTCCTCGCAACCGGGGCGTTACGGCGCCGGCGACGGCGCCGCCGAGGGCCGTCGCAGCCGGGACCGGGTGGGCGACCGCGACCAGCAGCCCGAAGAACCCGGCGACGAGCGCGGCCGCGACGGCAGCGTAGCGGAGCGGAGCCACGACCGGACCGATGGCGTGTCGGGGGCGTCTCATACACGTACGGGTACGTCCCCGACGGGAATAAATATAATCTGAAGGACATTTCTGTAGGCGCGGTTACTGAAACGCTCTTCACCGGCGGACGGCGTCGGCGGCCGCGTAGCCGGCCTCGATGGCCCCGTTGAGGCTCCGCTCGGGGTACTGTGCACGGGTGGCCATCCCGGCGTAGCCGACACCGGGGGCGACGGCCTCGCCGAGGTCGTACGGGACGACCATCTCGAGGTAGCCTCGCTCGTACACCGGCGCCGTCTTCGGGTTGCGGCCGACGAGCGCCCAGTTGACCGCCTCGCGGTCGAACGAGGGGAACAGCGACTCGACGCCGTCGAGCCACAGCTCCCTGACGGCGTCGTCGTCGAGCTGCCACAGCTCCTCGCTTTCGTCCTGAATGTAGCTGGCGACGTACAGCAGGTGCTCGCCGCCGTACCGCTCCGGCGGGACGAAGTTGGTGTGCTCGACGAGCGCCCCGAACGGCGCCTCGTCGGCGATGTTCAGCCAGTATGTGTCCGTCAGCCGCTCGTCCATCGAGACGACCGCACACACCGACCCCTGGAAGTCGACGTCGCACTCGTAGCCGGTCAGCGCCTCCAGCACGTCCGGCATCGTCGCCACGACGACGCCGTCGACGTCGTGGGTCTCGTCGCCCGCGTCCGTCCGGACCGTCAGCGACTCCACGCCCGTCCGCCCGTCCGCGAACCCGATATCGGTCGCGTAGGCGCCGGTGACGACGTTCCCCCGGCCGACCGCCTCGACGAGCGCGTCGAGCAAGACGGCGAAGCCCCCCTCGAAGTAACCGAGGATCTCGCCCCGCAGGATGTCACGCTCGCCGCGGAACTTGATGCGGCCGAGCAGCCACGCCGCCGAGACGTCCTCCTTCCGGGAGCCGAACTTCGCGTCCAGCAGCGGCTCGAAGAAGTACTCGTAGACGCCGCGGGTCGTATGCTCCAGCAGGAACTCCTTGATCGGGACGTCCTCGAACGCCTCCAGGTTCTCGTAGGTGTCCGTGCGGGGCACTCCCCCCCGGATGTCGACGCCGAGCGTCAGCATCGCCAGCCGGAACTTGTCGTGGACCGACAGGTGGGGGTAGGCCGCGATCTCCCAGGGGGTATCGAGCGGGTGGGCGACGCCGTCGACGTAGTAGGCGTTCTCGCCGACTCGCCACTCGACGCGGTCGCCCAGGCCCAGTTCCTCGGCCAACTCGACGATGGTCTCCTCGGACTTCGAGAGGTGGTGGTAGAACTTCTCGATGCGGTCCCCACGGGTCTCGTAACTGGCGGCGAGTCCGCCCACCCGGTCGCCCGCCTCGAAGACCCGCACCTCACGGCCCGCCTCTTGAAGACGGTAGGCGGCCGCGAGGCCGGCGAGACCGCCGCCGACGATGCCTATCATACCGGCCGGTCAGTCGCCGACGGAATGGGCCTTTCGGGACGGCGCCGGTCAGGGGGCCGCCCCGGCGTCCCGCCCGGCCTCGGGCGGCCGGCCGCGGGGATACAGCGCCCAGAAGGCCCACAGCGTCACGACGGCGGCGAGGGCCGCGAGCGTAGCGGCCCAGAACGAGTCTGTCAGGAACTCGAGGACGGCGACGGTGGTTCCGAGCAGCGCAAGCGGGAGCGCGAGCCAACGGGCCGCGTCGGACCAGAGCGCCGCTGCCGTGGCGAGCAGTCCGGCGAGCGCGAGCGCGTACAGGCCGAGTGCGGCGTACAGGGGACCGGCCGCGGCGACGGTCCCGGGGAGTTCCTCGCCGGTAGGGAGTCCGCCGGCGACGGCGCCGGCGAGGACCACGAGGAGAGCGCCGCCGAGGAGCCGCCCCTCGCTTCCCGACAGCGGACCGACGGCGACGGCGAGGGTCCCGAGTCCGGTGGACAGAAGCCCGAGACCCGCCAGGACCACCGCCAGAACACTCCACGTGCCGGCGCCGGCCAGCGGAATCGCCTCGCGGCCGAACTCGACTGCCGCCCAGGGCAGCAGAACAGCCAGACCGCCGACGAGGGCGCCGGCCTCGAGCAGGAACCGCGGCCTCCGCCGGAGGTTCGCCCACGTTACCAGCCCGGCCAGGAGTCCGGCCTCCAGCAGCGCGAACAGCGTGACTGACAGCACCGCGAGCAGCACGAGGCCGGCGAAGAACATCCCCATTCCGTCGCCTTCGGGTTCGGACGGCGCCTCGGCGAACACGGTCCCGATTGCGGCGGCCCCGGCGAGGGCACAGAGGAGGGCGACCCCCGCGATGCCGTACGAGCGAGCGTCGGCGTCCATAATCCGTGGATGGCAGCCTCCACGGCATAATTTTCCTCCGAATATGTGGAAACTATCGCGTCGCCCGCGTCGCCCGCGCGAGCCCCCTCCCGCCGAAGGGCGGGGTCGCTACCTTTTTGCCCGCCGTCACGGAAGTCCGGGGTATGCTCACCGTCAGGGCCCCCGCGACGAGCGCGAACCTCGGCAGCGGGTTCGACGTCTTCGGGGCAGCCCTGGGACGGCCGGCCGACGTGGTCCGGCTCGAGCGGGCCGACCGCACCACCATCCGGGTGACCGGCGCCGGCAGCCAGTACATTCCGGAGGACCCCGAGGAGAACACCGTCGGTGCCGTCGCGGAGGCGCTGGACGCCCCTGCCCGCATCGAGATCGACAAGGGTGTGCGGCCGGCCTCCGGGCTGGGGTCGTCGGCGGCGTCGGCGGCCGCGGCGGCCGTCGGGCTCAACGAGCTGTACGGCCGCGGCTTCTCCCGCGAGGAGCTCGTCTCCGTCGCCGCCGAGGGCGAGGCGGTCGTCTCGGGGGCCGCCCACACGGACAACGTCGCCCCGTCGATCATGGGTGGCTTCACGATCGCCCGCGAGGACGGCGTCACACAGGTCGACGCGTCCATCCCGCTGGTCACCTGCCTCCCCGAGACCGTCGTCTCGACCCGCGACGCCCGGGCTGTCGTCCCCGACGGGATGCGGATGGAACAGCTCGTCGACGTGGTCGGCAGCGCCGCGACGCTTGCGGTCGGGATGGTCCGCGACGACCCGGCGCTGGTCGGGACGGGGATGGCCGACGGCGTCGTCACGCCGGCCCGCGCCGAGCTCATCACCGGCTACGACGCGGTCCAGGAGGCCGCCCTCGAGGCCGGCGCGACGGGCGTCACCATCTCCGGGGCCGGCCCGGCCGTCATCGCCGCCTGCCGCGAGCCGGACCGCCGCGAAATCGCCAGCGCGATGCTCGACGCCTTCGACGACGCCGGCGTCGACGCCCGCGCCTACCAGACCCAAATCGGGCAGGGCACGAGTATACACTGACCGCTGGAGATAAGCATCCGCGAGCGCGCCGACGGCGCGCGAGCGGTTCCCCGGACGCGAGCGACGCGAGCGTCCGGCAGAAGTTTTTCCCCACGTTTTTGCGAGCGAGCGGCTCCCCGCAGCGAGCGGAGCGCGAACCTGAGGGAGTAAAAAGCGGGTGTTAGAAGCCCTTGCCCTGGAGTTCGCGGGCGATGATCATCTTCTGGATTTCGGTGGTTCCCTCGTAGATCTGGGTGATCTTGGCGTCGCGGTAGAGCCGCTCGGCGTCGAAGTCGTCGACGTATCCCGAACCGCCGTGAATCTGGACGCACTCGTTGGCGTTCCTGACGGCAATCCTCGAGGCGAACTCCTTGGCCATCGACGCGAGCTTCGTCAGCTGACCGTCGGCGTGGTCGACGGACCACGCGGACTTGTAGGTGAGCTGGCGTGCGGCCTCGGTCTCGGTGTGCATGTCGGCGAGTTTGTGCTGGATGGCCTGGAAGTCGCCGATGGGGCGGCCGAACTGCTCGCGCTGTTCGGCGTACTCCAGGGCGCGCTCGGCGGCGCCCTTCGCGATGCCGACGCCCTGGGCCGCGACGGCGGTGCGGGTCTCGTCGAAGAACTGCATCAACTGGAGGAAGCCGGCGCCCTGGGTGCCGACGAGGTTCTCCTCGGGGACGCGCA
>JAHENN010000280.1 GCA_018609665.1 Haloarculaceae archaeon
ACGTAGGCGAACTCGAAGCCGCCCTTGCCCTTCTCCTCGGCTTCCTCGCGGTACTGCTCGATGACGTGCTCGGGTACGCTCCCCGTCTCGAAGAGGAGCCGCCCGACCATCGTGCTCTTTCCGTGGTCGACGTGGCCGATGATGGCCAGGTTCTGGTGCGGTTTGTCGCTCATGGGTGTCTCACGCGCAAAGGCGTTATATCGGACGTATTTGGTTGTATCCCGTAAAACGATTTCGAAAGGGATTCGTCCGAAACCGGGAGCGTCGGGCGGTTTGCGAGCCGATGCCACGACCCCGGCTCCGGCGCGACCCGCGGCCGGCAACGGGGTCACCGCGGCGGGAGGCGCCCGACGTCGGCCAGCACCGCCGACGCCGTCTCCGGGCCGCCGGCGCCCCGGCCGGAGATATTGAGCCGGCCGGCGTGGTCGGTCTCCAGCTGGACGATGTTGAGCGTCCCCGACACCGCCAGCGTGCCGTTCTCCGGCACCAGCCGCGGCCCGACCCGGACCTCGCCGTCCGACACCTCGCCGACGAGCCGGATGGTCCGGCCGTCCTCGGCGGCCAGCTCCAGGGCGCTGCCCGGCAGGTCCGCGATGCCGTCGACCGCCGCGTCCGCCAGGGTGTAGCCGCCGCCGTACAGCACGTTCGCCAGGATGACGCACTTCAGGGCGGCGTCGGTCCCCTCGACGTCGAACGTCGGGTCCGTCTCGGCGACCCCGAGGTCCTGTGCTTCCGCCAGCACGTGCTCGTAGCCCAGTCCCTCGGCGGCCATCCGCGAGAGAATGAAGTTCGCCGTCCCGTTGAGGACCCCCCGGGCGGCCGTCACCTGGCCGTTGAGGTCCGCGACGGTCGACAGCACCGGGATGGCGCCGCCGACGGCCGCCTCGAACAGCACGCTCCCGGCGGAGTCGGCCTCCAGCTCGCGGACGTCGCCGTACCGCTCGGCGACCGGCCCCTTGTTCGCCAGCACGACGTGGCGGTCCCGCTCCAGCGCCCGCCGGACGTGCGAGAAGCCCGGCTCGGCGTCGCCCAGCGTGGTCGGCGTCGCCTCGACGAGGGCGTCGTACTCCGCCGACAGCGCCGCCGCCGGCTCGTCGTCGCCGACCGTGTCCGTCTCGCGCTTGCGCGCCAGCACCTCCCCGGCCGCCACCCCGTCGGGGTCGACGGCCGCCGTCGTCGAATCGGCGACCGCGACGACGTCGTGGCCGTACTCGTCGGCCAACTCGAGCACCGACCGGCCGACGGCGCCGGCGCCGACGACGGCCAGCCTCACGCCGACCCCTCCGTCAGCGGCTCGACGACCCGGAGCTCCTTCTCGGCGGCCACCTCGCGGACCGTCGCCAGGGCGTCGGCCGACCGGCCCTCGCTGGCGACGAGCCGGAGCCGCGCGCTGGAGGGCTCGTCCGTGCCGGCCGGCGCCGACAGCGACACGTCCGCCACCGAGGCGCCGCCGCAGTCCTGGAACCGCTGGAGCGTGTCCGAGAGGTCCGTCTCCACGAGGTGGCCGACCAGCACGACCGTCAGCTCCTCGCTGTACCGCTCGGCCCCGGCCTGGATGACGTTGACGCCGGCGTCCCGCAGCGCGTCGACGATGACGTCGAACTGTGCCGGCGTCGCCTCGAGGTCGACCTCCACCGGGATGTGGCCCCGCGGCGTCACGTTGCCCCGCTCGTGGAAGATCGACAGGAGGTTGCCGCCGTTGTCGGCGATCGGCCGGAGCGCCCGCAGCAGCTCGCCGGGCTCGTCGACCAGCTCCAGCCGGACCGTGTACGACCCCGTCTCGCTCATCGCGCCACCTCCGGGCGTTCGTTCATCACGAGTGAGTCACGCGCCCCGCGCTATAAGAACGGCGGGCTTCGCAAAACTCTCCGAGTTCAGGCCCGGTCGGTCCAGGCCGGGGCCTCGACGTCGGTCGCCCCGATGTCTGTGTAGCCGGCCTCGTAGACGTACTCGGTCCGTTCGCCGTCCCGTGAGACGACGAACCGGTAGGCGACGTACCGGACGACTCCCGCCTCGTCAACGGCAAGCGTCGCCCGTCCGGCGGCGCCGGGGTAGTCCTCGCCCGCGCCGAAGGCCTCGCCCGACACGTCGTATCGCGTGACGTTCGCTCCCGAGACCGTTCCGGTGCCGGTCTCGCTCCACCGCGAGGCGTCGATGACACCGCGGGCGATGACTCCGAGGGTGTAGGCCACCGTCCGGTCGACCGGCTCCGGATCGGTGGCGTTGTACGGCTCGACCCCCTTCCGGTAGGCGCTCCCATCGTCGCCCTCGGAACTCCGTCGCTCGTAGGTCGCGTCACCTTCGGTGTACCGGGTGACCCGGTACTGCTCGGTGCCGCCCTCAGTGACGAAGGTGAAGTTCCCAACGTTGAGCGCCGGACCGTCGCGCTCAACGGCGTAGCTGCCGTTGATGTACCGGATCGTGCTCTCGTTGCGGACCACGAGCGAACTCGAGGTGCGGAAGCTCCCTGCCGACTGGAGGGCCTCCACGTGGGCCGTCTGGAGGGCCGAGACGTCGACGGTCTCGTCCGGCGTTGGCGTCGGCGTCGCAGCCGGAGCGGGCGAAGGGGTCGCGGTCGGTGTCCCCGTTCGTTGCGACGGTTCCGTGGCGGTCGGGGTCGCTGCCGAGCCGGTCGTCGCGGTGGGGGTCCCGTCGGTCTCCGGGGTCGGCGTCGCGGTCGTACCGTCGTCGAGGAGTGCCGAACAGCCGGACAGGGCGGCAAGGGAGACGACGAGCAGGAGGGCCGTCGTGCGTCGATTCATTATTGTATCCCTCGGATTCCAGCTAAAGTCTCAGCAGCTCGTCGGGATCCACCGGGAGCGATCCGGGGTCGACCGGCGGCTCCGAGGTCGCGTCCGAGAGGATCTGGACGGCTCTCTCGGGCGTGATGAACTGCGGGACGCCGACCAGCTCGTACTCGCAGGGCCCGAGGTCGGCCAAGTTCTCCTCGCTGAGGTCGCCGTCGAACTCCCGCAGCTCGTTGCATTCGGCGTCAACGCCGGCCCTGCGGTCGACCAGTAGCACGACGCCCCGCAGCCGGACGTCGTCCTCGTTCCGTCGGATGACGGGCCCCGAACCCAGCGAATCGCCGAGGCCGTACTCGCTGCGTTCGGCGGTGAGCACGAACCGCGGCCGGACGTCCTGGGTGTCGGGGGTAATGTACCAGCCGGGCTGGGCCTTGACCGAGGGACCATCGTCGGCGGACTGGTTCAGTGTCCCGAAGTAGTACAGCGTCGCGGTCGTACCGCCGTCGCGCTGCTCGAACCGCTGGACCATGGCGGTCTGGTCGGGGTCGCTCGGTGGGTCCGTCGGGTCGAGCTGCGGATTGTTCACGTTGACGACCTCACAGCCGCCCGGCACCGCACCGAGGGCGAGCCCCAGCAGAGCATCGCTGGTCAGCAGGGGGGTCGGGACGCCGGGCGGGGCGACCTCGTTCGGGAGCGTATCGAGCCCGGGCAACGCGCCGCTCGGCAGGTCGTCCGACGACGTTCGCAGCAGGTCACAGGCCGGGAGCCCCGTAATCTTGCCGGCGTTCAGGCCGTCTCCAGGCTCGAAGTCGCCCGCAGGGTCCAGGTCGTCAACTCCGGCCGCGCTCGGGGTTTCGCCGATTCCGTTCACCTGCGAGGCGACGTCGGCCGGCGCTCCGTCCGAGAGTTCCTCGCCGGCGGCGCCCGCCTCCACGCCATCCTCGGGGCCGGCACCGACCTCGACGCCCTCGTCACCGCCGGCGCCCGCCTCCACGCCATCCTCGGGGCCGGCACCGACCTCGACGCCCTCGTCACCGCCGGCGCCCGCCTCCACGCCATCCTCGGGGCCGG
>JAHENN010000281.1 GCA_018609665.1 Haloarculaceae archaeon
GACGGCGGCGCCGCGGTCCTCGAGGCTCCCCTCGTAGGTGAGGTCCTCCTCGATTGTCGCCGTCTCGGCGAGGGTGATCGACCCGGCGAAGAGGTTCGCGTCGCCGCCGACCGCGCCGGCGACCGTGACGTCGCCGCCGATTGCGCCGAACGACCGGTCGACGCTCCCGGACTCGCCCAGCCGGACGCTGCCGGCGTAGGCGAGGACGTTGCCGCCGACCGTGCCGTCGATGCGCGCGCTGCCGCCGTAGACCCGGACGATACCCGTCACCTCGCCGCCCTCGGCGATCCGGACGTCGCCGCCGTAGGCGCGGAGGTCGCCGTCGACGGTCCCCTCAACGACGACGGTGCCGCCGGTCGCCGAGAGGCCGTCGACGGTTTCGTCGGGCGACACCACGACCGTCCCGCCGACGCGGGTGTCGGCGGCCGCGACGCCGGCGGCGAGCGACAGTACCAGCACGACCGCGCAGGCGACGATTAGCGGGCGGCGCATGCCGGTACACCCGCCGGGTGAACAAAAATAGGTTGTGGCATCTCGCGGGGTTTATGCCCGACGGGAGCCACCCACTCGGCATGAGCGAGGCTGCCGCCGACGATACCGGGCGGGAGATATGGATCGAGAAGTACCGCCCGCAGTCGCTGGCGGACGTCGTCGGCCACGAGGCCGTCACCGACCGGCTGCAGCGGTACATCGAGCAGCAAGATTTGCCGCATCTTCTGTTTGCGGGCCCGGCCGGTACCGGGAAGTGCGTCGCCGGTGGAACCCCCGTGCTGACGAACGGCGGCGTCGAGCGGATCGAGAACGTCGTCGGCGACGGTGACGGGTTCGCCGACCCGGACGGCGATCTCGAGGTCGCGACGTTCGACGGCGGCGATGGCTTCGAGTTCGTCACGCCCTCGAAGGTGTTCGGCAAACGGGCCGACGAGCTCGTCCGGGTGTCGACCCGCGACGGGAACGAATCCACGGTCACGCCGGAGCATCGGTTACTCGTCGTCGACGGCGACGGTCTCTCGTGGACACGCGCGGAACGGCTCCGGCCCGGCGACCGCATCGCCCGTCCGCTGGAGACGCCGCTGCCCGAGGGCGACGGCCACGTCGGCTGGCTCGAGAAACTCGACGGCGACCGCGTTTTCGTGCACGTGACCGAGGAGTTCGCAGCACGGCACGAGATTCCGGCTAGCCAAGACAACGTCGGAGCCAAACGGGAGGTCCTCGAGGGAGTGCGTGTCGGTCGAACCGACGAGGAGATAGCCGGCCGGACCGGAGTTCCGGAGAAGACGGTGCAGGATTACCGTCGACGGGCGGCCGAAGCCGACCTCGATGCCACCTCGACCGTCTGTTCGCTGTCGTACCTCCGGTCGCTGGACGCCTCGGACGAGACGCTCCACGAGCACGTCGAACGAATCCAGTACGTCTCCCCGAACAACAGCCGCTCGCGCCCGGTCGAGCCACCCCGGGAACTGACCGCCGAACTCGCGACGCTTCTCGGCCTCGCGCTGAGCGAGGCCCGGATCGACCGCAGCCGAATCAAATTCTACAACACCGACGAGAAGCTCCTCGAGGCGTTCTCCGAGGCCGCCCGGGAGGCGTTCGGCGTCGACCCGAAGCGGGGCGAGCAGAAGGGCGTCCCGTATCGAGCCATCGACAACCGAACCGTCGTCCACTACCTTCGCCGCTGCTTCGCCGTGCTCGACGACGGCGGGGCGGTCGGTTCACGCATCGTTCGCGCGCCCGCTGAGCCCCGACGGGCGTTCCTCCGGGCCGTCTTCGACGCCGAGGGCCATGTCACCGAGGACGGGACGGTCGAACTCACCCAGAAGGACGAGAACGTCGTCACGCTGCTGTCGTATCTGCTGGCAGGCGAGGGAGTTCCGACCCGCCGGAAGACCGAACGGAAGGCCGCGACGAACGGGACCGGCGAACGCCGGGAGTACCACGTGCTCTACGTGTCGAGCGCCTCGGCGCTGTCGCGGTTCGAAGAGCGAGTGGGCTTTAGGCTGCCGACGAAAGCCGAGCGACTCGCCGCGAACGCCGCTCGCGACCCGAATCCGAACCACGACACGATGCCGGTCCAGTCCGCGGTCTCGGACCTGTGCGACGCGCTGTATCTCCCGACGGACGACCTGCTGACCGGAACGCTGAATCCGGAAACGCCGGGGCGAGAGAACTACCTCGCCGACGTCGAGCGGGTACTGGACGCCGCGACCGAGAAGGTCGAGCTCGCACAGGAGGCCCTCGAGACGGTTCGACGGCTGGAAGCCGACCTCAGCCGCATCGAGGCACTGCCGGCGGCGTGGGTCGGCGGGCGCGACCGACTCGAACCGATATCGGTTCGCCGCGAACTCAGCGACGAGACGGGGATCAGGTCGGATCGACTCCTGGAGTACTCCGACGGTCGCCGGACCCCAGAACGGCAACGCGCGACCGTTCTGCTCGAGGAGACGGACGTGCTCGAGGCGTCCCCGGACGTCGAGGAGCTCCAGACGAACCTGCGGGCGACGATCGAACGGCTCGGCGTTCCGTACAACCACGTCGCGGAGGGGACCGACATCCGAGGGACGGACGTCATCAATCTGCTGGAGAACGACGATCACTCGCTGTCGACGACGACCCGGTTCCGCACCGTCGCCGAACGCGTCCGCGAGGTCGCCGCCGGAATGTGTTCGCAGGCCGTACTGGAGGACCTCCGGGCGCTGGACGTCCTCGCCCGGGGCGAACTCTACTTCGACGAGGTGCGCTCGGTCGATGTCCTTGAGGAGTCCCGGCGGGTCTACGACCTGACCGTTCCGGAGAGTCGTAACTACGTCGCCGGGAGCGTCCCGACAGTGATGCACAACACCACCTCAGCCGTCGCCATCGCGAGGGAGATTTACGGCGAGGAGTGGCAGGAGCACTTCCTCGAGTTGAACGCCTCCGACCAGCGCGGCATCGACGTCGTCCGGGACCGCATCAAGGGGTTCGCCCGGTCGTCGTTCGGCGGCTACGACCACCGCATCATCTTCCTCGACGAGGCGGACGCGTTGTGTGTGCCGCCGGGGACCGAGGTCGTTACGGGATACCCCTCGTCGCCGGAAATAAAGAAGATAGAAGAGGTAGCCGAGGAGGGCGAGCCCATCCCGTCGGTCGACTTCGAGACCAACGAGATACAGTCCGACAGGGGCAAGCTGGTCGACTCCGGCGTCGCCGATTTCTTCGAGTTAGAACTGGCGGACGGCCGGAGCGTCCTCGCGAGCCTCACGCACCCGTTTTTCGTGGTCGGGGAGAACGGGAAGCTCGTCGAGAAGGAGCTACGGGAGCTGGCGCCGGGCAACGAAATCGCGGACTTCAAGAACGAAATCGGCGTCTCCCGGTGTGAAACCTGTGAGGACTGGACTGCCGGGCGGTTCTGTTCCGTCGACTGCAAGAACGAGGGTCACGGTCGCGAGAGGCGAAGTGAGTTCGACCCCGCGGTCGTCTCCGATGGTGGGCGCCGGGCGGTCGAGACGGTCGAAATACGGAGTATCGAACACAGCCACCGCGGGAAGGCGTACAACATCAGCATGGAGGGCACGCCGAACTTCATGCTCGCGAACGGAATCCTGACCCACAACACCTCCGACGCCCAGTCGGCGCTCCGCCGGACGATGGAGCAGTTCTCCGACAACGCCCGGTTCGTGCTGTCGTGCAACTACTCCAGCCAGATCATCGACCCCATCCAGTCGCGGTGTGCGGTGTTCCGGTTCTCGCCGCTGGGCGACGAGGCGGTCGCGGCCCAGACCCGCGCCATCGCCGAGGCGGAGGGCATCGAGCTGACGGACGACGGCCTCGACGCGCTGGTGTACGCCGCCGACGGCGACATGCGGAAGGCCATCAACGGCCTGCAGGCCGCCGCGGTGATGGACGAGACGGTCGACGAGGAGGCCGTCTACACCATCACCTCGACGGCCCGCCCGGAGGAGATCCAGGAGATGGTCGAGCAGGCGCTGGACGGCGACTTCACCGGCGCGCGGGCGCAGTTGGACACGCTGCTGACGGACGTCGGCATCGCCGGCGGCGACATCATCGACCAGCTCCACCGCTCCGTCTGGGAGTTCGACCTCTCCGAGCGGGAGGCCGTCCGGCTGATGGAGCGGGTCGGCGAGGCCGACTACCGCATCACCGCCGGCGCCAACGAGCAGGTCCAGCTCGAGGCACTGCTGGCCTCGCTGGCGCTGGAAGAGTAGCGAGACGCCGAACGAAGTGAGGCGTCTCGGAAACGCGAACGGTGACCGACGGGAACCGTGAGCAGTAGCGAGATACCGAGCGAAGCGAGGTATCTCGAAGACACGAGCGGGGAGCGAAGCGACCCGCGAGTAGCGAGACGCCGAACGAAGTGAGGCGTCTCGGAAACGCGAGCGGCGACGGCAGGAGCCGCGAGCACCGGCGCGAGAACGCACGACGAGAGCCGTCCGGGACGGCGAGAACCGGCACCGGACGGAAAGCGACCGTTTAACCGTGCCGGCCACGTATGTATCACATGGCAGAGAATTCAGGACGGAACGACCTCCGCATGCCGGGGGACGGAGAGCAGTTCGCCCTCGTCACGGAGATGCTGGGCGGTCGACGCGTGCGACTGCAGTGCGACGACGGCGAGAAGCGGATGGGCCGCATCCCGGGCCGGATGCGGTTCCGCACGTGGGTCGACAAGGACGACATCGTCGTCATCGACCCGTGGGACTGGCAGGACGAGAAGGCCGACATCGAGTGGCGCTACGAGGGCGCCAACGCGGACCAGCTGCGCCGCGAGGGCCACCTCGACAACCTCGTCTGAGCGCGCGGCCTCGCCGAACTTCTCGAGAAAACGCGACCGCGGAGCGACGGCCGTCTCCGAACGCCGGCGGTCGGGAACGACGTCGTCGACCGCCGGTCGTTACAGCTCCGACAGCGCCGCGCCGCTGACGAGCCGGTCGACGGCGTCGGCGAGGTCGTCGACGGCGACCCGCGTCTGGTCCGTCGAGTCCCGCTCGCGGACGGTCACCGTGTCGTCCTCCAGGGTGTCGTAGTCGACGGTGACGCAGTACGGCGTCCCGACCTCGTCCTGCCGGCGGTAGCGGCGGCCGATGTTGCCCGTGTCGTCGTAGTTCACCTCGAAGCCGGCCGCCCGCAGCGACGCGGCCACCTCGCGGGCCCGCTCGTCGAGGCCGTCCTTGGTCATCAGCGGGACGACCGCGACGGTCGTCGGCGCGACGCCGGTCGGCAGCGCGAGGAACGACCGCTCCTCGCCGTCGACCTCGTCGGTCCCGTGGCGGTGGGCGAGGACGCTGTAGACCAGCCGGTCGATGCCGAACGACGGCTCGACGACGTGCGGGGTAATGTGCTCGCCGGACTCGGTCTGCTCCTCGACGGCGAAGCCGGTCTTCTCGACGGGCAGGGTGTACGACTCGTCGTCGACCTCGACGGTGACGGCGTCGCCGTCGAACGCCGAGCGGTCCCGGCGGGCGAGGGCCTCGAGGGCGTCGACGACGTCGCCGGCCGCCCCGCCGAACGTCGGGCCGAGGTAGCTCATGTCCGGGTCGACCGTGGCGCGCTCGACGGTCTTCGGCTCGTCGTACTGCCGGAAGACGGTGAACTCCTCCTCGGAGTGCTTCCCGTGCTTCCGGAGGTCGTAGTCCGACCGGTAGGCGAAGCCCGTCACCTCGACCCAGTTGCCGCCGACCTCCGTCTCGGCGTCCCAGCAGTCCGCGGCGTAGTGGGACAGCTCGCCGGGGAGGTGCTGGCGGTAGCGGAACCGGTCCATGTCGACGCCGATGGCCTCGTAGAACGCCAGCGCCTCGCCGAGGTAGTAGGCGACCCACTCGCTCTCGACGACGCCCGCCTCCAGCGCCTCGGCGACGGTGTGGTGCTCGAGGTCACCGTCGTCCTGCTGTGCGGCCGCCGAGTACAGCGGCAGCTCGACGTCGTCGACCCGCTCCAGCGGCGGGTCGTCGTACTCGGGGTCGATGAAGTGCTCGAGTTCGGCCTGGGTGAACTCCCGGACCCGGACGAGCGCCCGCCGCGGGGAGATCTCGTTGCGGTAGGCGCGGCCGATTTGCGCGACGCCGAACGGCAGCTGGTTGCGGGCGTACTCCTTCAGCCGGGGGAACTCGACGAAGATGCCCTGGGCGGTCTCCGGCCGGAGGTAGCCCGGCGACGACGACCCGGGGCCGATGTTCGTGCCGAACATGAGGTTGAACGCCTCGACCGGCCGGTCGGCCAGCGGCACGCCGCAGGAGGGACACGCGACGTCGTGGTCGGCGACGAGGTCGGCGACCCGCTCGGGAGCGAACGCCTCGGCGTCGTCGACGTCCGTGGCGTCCTCGACGAGGTGGTCGGCGCGGTGGGTCGCCCCGCAGTCGCCGCACTCCAGGATCATGTCGTCGAAGGTGTCGAGGTGGCCCGACGCCTCGAAGACGGCCTCGGGCATGACGGTCGGCGCCTCCAGCTCCATGTGGCCGAGCTCGCGGACGAACCGGTCGCGCCAGACGTCCTCGACGTTCCGCTTCAGGGCGGCACCCTCCGGGCCGAAGGTGTAGAAGCCGGCCGTTCCGCCGTAGGCCTCGTTCGACGCGAAGAAGAAGCCGCGGCGCTTTGCCAGCTCCGAGAGGTCGGTCAGCTCGCTCATACCAGCGCCTCCAGCAGGTCGACGTCCCGGACGATGCCGGCGAGCTCGTCGCCGGTCAGAAGCGGGACCTGCTCGATGTCGTTGGAGATGAGCAGCTGTGCGGCCTCCCGGGCGGTCGTGCGGCCGGAGACGGTGACCAGCTCGTCGGTCATGATCTCGGCGACCGGCTCGTCGGGAATCTCGACGTTCAGCGTCGGGATCGAGCGGCTGCCGACTGCCTTGATTCCCTCCCACATCCACTCGTCGTCCTGGCCGGCGACGGCGTCGCCGGGGTTGGACTCACCCTGGACGACCTCGGCGACCTCGATGAAGTCGACCTCGGTGAGCATCCCCGTCTGCCGGCCGTCGCCGTCGAGGACGACCGCGTAGGGGACGTCCGCGTAGTCGAGCTGGCGTTCGGCGACCGACAGCGGCGTCTCCCGGTAGACGGTGTTGACCTCGCGGGTCGCCAGCGTCTCGACCTCGACGTCGCCGTCGACCGTCCCCTCGGCGACGGCGCGGACGAGGTCGGTGACGGTGACGATGCCGACCAGCTCCTCGCTTTCGACGACCGGAACGCGGCGCTCGCCGGCCTCGACGACCAGCTCGGCCAGCTCCGTCAGCGTCGCCGACGGGCCGATGGTCGGCACCTCCCGCAGCAGCATCGCCAGCTGGTCCTCGTCGGGCTGTTCGATGAGCGACTCCCGGGTGACGAGCCCCCGGAACGTCTCCTCGTCGCCGTCGCGTCTGACGATCGGCACCGAGGAGAATCCCTCCTCCTGGATGTACTCGAGGACGTCCTCGCGGGTGCCGGGAACCTCCGTCGACACGACGTCCGACCTCGGGGTCATCGCGTCTGCGACGTTCATACCGACCGTCTATCTGCCCCGTCGTACTAAGTCCACCGACCTCACCGGCGTCATACCGCCGGCTGTAATTCCGTGAAGATTCGCTCGAGATGTTCGATGGGAGGTTCTGTGACCTCTGGGTTCTGACATTCCAATTTTGGATGGTTACAGCCGGCAGTATCAGTCGCCGACGGACTCCGCCGAGACGAACTGCCCGAGGACGTCCCGCCGGTCGGCGCCGGCGCGGTACAGCTCCTCCCGGAGCCGCTCGTAGTCCTCGAACTGCCGGAGGAAGCCGAAGAGGTCGCCCGCCCCCGGCGGGACGTCCGCCCTCGCGAGGGCCTGCTCGATGGCGGCGCCGCAGGAGAAGACGCCGTCGTCGGTCACGAGGTGGGCACACTCCTCGTAGTCGTCGGGCAGCCGCTCCAGGCGGTCGTCGGACAGCTCCGAGAAGCCGACCATCTCCAAGGCCGTTCGCTCGGCGAAGTAGTCGGCCCACCACATGCAGAAGCCGCAGTCGTCGTCGTAGACGAACGCGTCGTCGTTCATGCCCGACCGTCGGGCCTCTCGGCCCTTATGTGCCGCGGGTTCGGGCTCAGTCGAAGCGGCCGGTCTCGGCGCCGCAGTCGTCGCACCGGGTCACCAGCGCCGACCCGTCGTCGGTCGGCGACACCGAGTGGTCGGTCCGGCCGCCGCAGTCCGGACACTCCCGCAGCAGCGTCAGTTCGCCGGCGTCGGCCGGCGCCCCGATCGCCAGCACGCGCGTGCGGCCGTCGCCGTCGTTGCGGCTCCGCTGGAACTCCCCGGGCGCGAACCGGACCGCCTCGCTGGCACCCACCTCGACGTCGCCGTCCGCCGTCTCGAAGGCGAGCCGGCCGTCGAGGACGTAGAACACCTCCTCCTGGTTCTCGTGGGCGTGGTAGCCGAAGGCGGTGCTGTCGCCGGGTTCGAGTTCGTACAGCCGCAGCCCCATGTGCTCGGCGCCGAGCACCCTGCCGACCGGTCGCTTGACCTCGGCCGGGCCCATCCAGTTGTCGAGGTCGTCGACGTCGACGCGCTCCATGCGGGTGGCTCCGACGCGACGTAGCAAAAAGGAACGGTTCGGAGTCGGGCCGGGCGAGGGCGAGCAGCGGC